>CAJFNT010000023.1 GCA_904395315.1 uncultured Clostridia bacterium | reverse complement strand
GTTAAGCCGTTCTGGTTCTGGATGGATCAGAAATTCAGCAGTACGGACAGTATATGTGTGGAATACGGCACATATCGAGGTGAGCGTCCGGTGATCAAATACCGAGGATGGTTCGTAAATGATGAAGTTTTGATCATGAAGTGGAACATAAACGGTGACAGTTACGAGCCGTGGCGTATGGTGTTCGAAGCTCTGCTGCGCTGCGGCGGAAATACAGTGATACCGGGGACCGATAAGAATTCCAAAAAATATCGCGAGCTTGCATCCGATATGGGACTGTGGATAACACAGCATCATGCAGAACCGCTTGGCGCGGAGATGTTTGTAAGGGCGTATCCGGGACTCAACCCAAGCTATGATGAATATCCGGAGCTTTTTGAGAGGCTTTGGGAGGAGGCTGTCATTGAGCAGAAAGATCTCAAGACTGTTTGGACTCTCGGTTTCAGAGGGCAGGGGGATTATCCTTTCTGGAGCGATGATAAGACGGGAAAATACGCTACAGAGGAAGCAAGGGGCAAGCTTATAAGCGAGCTTATAGAACTGCAGCGTCAGATCGTTTTAAAACATGTGAAAGATCCTGTATTCTGCACAAATTTGTACGGTGAGATAATGGAACTTTATGACGCGGGACATATAGATCTTTCGGATGATATAATAAAAGTAAGCGCCGATAACGGATACGGAAAGATGGTCGCTCGCAGACGCGATTCTCACAGTACAAGAATATCTTCTATGCCTAAAGAGAAGGTAGGACACGGAGGAATATACTATCATGTGTCATTCTATGACCTTCAGGCTGCCAACCATATAACGATGCTGCAGAATTCGGTCGATTTTGTAAACAGTGAGCTTGAAGAGGTAACGGAGAAGAACATGACAGATTATTGGATCATAAATTGTTCCAATATAAGACCTCATGCGTATTTCTTGGATGCGGTAAAAAAGAAATGGTTCGGACATACGATCTCTGATGATGTACAGAGCAGAGAGTTTGCGGAGGATTATTTTGGTGGAAATGAAGCTGTGGCAGAATGCTTCAGAGAGTATCATAATGCAATACCTGCTTACGGCAAAGAAGCGGATGAGCATACGGGTGAGCAGTTCTATAATGAGAACGTGCGCTATATGGTAAACCAGTACATAAGAGACAAATCAAGACCGGCGGGAAATCTCACATGGTTTGCCGGTGACGTACCGCTTGTTGAGCAGGCGGAAGCATTTTCGGATACGTGCTTATCGGGAATAGACGGATTAAGAGCGTATTACGAGAAATGTATTGCAGCGGCGGAGACTGTTGCGGAAAGCGAAAAGCAGCTGTTTTGCGGAACTATCATGCTTTGGGCAGTGATCCATTATTTCTGTGCAAGCGGAATGATAGAGTTTGTAAAAGGTTTGAAAGAGGCTGTTGCGGAGGATTGGTTTGAAGCGTTCATGACTCTTGGAAGAAGCGCGGGATTTTATGATCTGGCCGTAAAGGCTATGAGAGGATCCGAATATGGCATATGGAAGGGATTTTATTTCAATGAATGCTTTGCAGATGTGAAATTCACATCATATATGATAAAGAAGATGATGGGTGTCGTAAGAGAATTCGGCGATAATTCACGCCATGATGAATGGTACAGGGAAGCTGTTTACGCGCCGGAGGACAGGAAGGTCATGACGCTGCTCGTAGACGATAATCATATGACAGATTGGGAGCTTTACGAGGCATTTAAGAAAAATATGTAACCGTAAAACACTAATTCGTTTAGCGATTACCCCAATAATATCAAAAGAAATGGAGGTATAATATGTATTTCGGAGTGGATTACTATCCTGAGCATTGGGATAGAAGCGAATGGGATGCACATATAAAGCTGATGAAAAAAGCTAATTTCAATATTGTGCGAATAGCTGAATTTGCATGGGGAAGGCTTGAGCCGAGAGAGGACGAGTTCGATTTTTCATGGCTCGATGATATACTTGAGCTGCTTGAAAAAGCCGGCATCAAGGTCATACTCGGTACTCCTACGGCCGCGCCGCCGAAATGGCTTGTAAATAAGTTTGATGTTCTTATGCGTGACCGTTACGGCAGGAAACGAGGATACGGTTCACGTCGCGAATGCTGTTCGAACAGTCCAGACTATAAGCGCCGCGCCGCCGTTATAACAGAAAAACTCGCAGAGCGATACGGAAAGCATCCCGCTGTTGCGGCATGGCAAGTGGATAATGAATTTGGATGCCATTCCAGCACGCGCTGTTACTGTGAAAACTGCCGCCGTGAATTTTCGGCATATCTGAGCAGAAAGTTCACAGGTATAGATGAACTCAATAAACGCTGGGGAACAGTATTCTGGAGTCAGGAATATGAGGATTTCGATGACATCATACTGCCCGGATATACTTCCTGCGAACCGAAAAACGCGCAGCAATGGTCACATAACCCATCACTTGATATGGAGTTTTTCAGATTTTCATCGGATTCATGGGTTAGGTTTGAAAAGATGCAGACTGATATAATAAGAAAATATTCGGATAGACCGATAACTCATAATTTTATGGGTCATTTCTCCGATATAGATTATTATAAGCTTGCCGAGCCGCTCGATTTTGTTTCGTGGGATAACTATGTGGACAACCAGTGGAACCATGAGACTTTTGAAAACAGCGCTATGGCTCACGAGCTGATGCGCGGAGCTAAGAACAAAAATTTCTGGGTCATGGAGGAGCAGGCGGGGCCTGCCGGATGGGATAAGTTCGGGGGAACTCCGAGACCGGGCCAGATAAGATTATGGACGTATCAGGCCATTGCCCATGGCTGTGACGGGATGGTGTATTTCAGATTCAAATCTGCTCCGTTCGGTGTGGAGCAGTATTGGCTCGGAGTTATAGATTATGACGGTATCCCGCGCAGAAGATATTTTGAGATACAGAAAACGGGTGAGGAGATAAAGCGTCTCGCATCTAAATTTGAGGGCGCGGAATCCGAAACAGATGTATTGATAGTTAAATCGTATGAGAACACATGGAGCCACAAGATAAAGAGAAATACCGAAAAATTTGATTACAGAGGCGTTTTATATGATTATTATGCCGTTAATCTTGCTGTGGGAACGAATCCCGCGTGCGGATCTATAGATTCGGTGGATGAACGGTATAAGGCTGTTTATGTTCCGGCATGCGCGATGATATCCGATGAAGAGGCACACCGTCTTGAGAATTATGTGTCAAACGGTGGAACACTCGTATTGACATACCGCAGCGGAATAAGAGACGAGGATAATAATATGCTGAGGATAACGCCGCCGGGAAATCTCAGGCTTCTTTCCGGAGTGCGTCTCGAAGAGTTTGATTCATCGCCTATAGAGGTCGATATCTCGGATGGTTTCGGAAACTCATCTGTATGGCGGGATATAATAAATACCGAGACAGCACACGCTATAGCTGTCTATGAGGATGAGTTCTACAAGGGCTCTCCGGCGATAACTGTAAACAATTTCGGCAGGGGACAGGTGATCTATGTCGCTTGTGATCTTTCCGGGGAGGGACTTGAAAAACTCGTCAGAACAGTCACTGAACGCTCGGGGGCAAGATATATCGAGCATCCCAAGGGGACAGAGATAATAAGACGCAGAGCGGCGGACGGCTCGGAATATACGATGCTTTTGAACCACACAGACAAAACTGTATCAACTGAGATGCGCGGAAATTCACTGATCTTCGGTGAATATTTTGACGGGGATCTCGAACCTTACGGCGTTGAGATCTTGGATATATGATACAGGGACACTAAAAACAAAGAGGCCCGCAGCGGGATATCTGCTGCGGGTCTTGTTTCGGTTTAAACCGTTTTGTCTGTAATGCGCGCGCAAGATCTATCTAATCAGCCAAGGATTGGCTGTAATTGTCGCCCCTCAAGAGCGGCTTTGATCGTATCTGGAAGGAGCGTGAAGTCTGCCACAAGCGAATTAGGCTTATGTATGCAGTCATCTTGACCGAACGGCACGAAATATATCAATTTGCGGCAGAGAAGCTTTCCTATGTTCTGTGCGGCGGCTCCGAGCCCGTCATTTGTAGATACGGCTATGACAAGAGGACGGTTGTTTCGAAGATGGGCTTTTGCGGCAAGTGTTACCGAGGAATCGGCAATACCGTTTGCAAGCTTTGCGAGAGTATTTCCGGTGCATGGAACTATAGCGAGGATATCCAAAAGCGCCTTTGGACCGAGAGGTTCCGCATCCGTGACTGTGGAAATAATGTCATGCCCGGTAACGGAGGAAAGCTCATTTCTGAAGCTTTCGGCTGTGCCGAACCGGGTATCGGTCGAATACGACGTTTCGCTCATTATAGGAGTTATATCAGCGCCGAGCTCTGCGAGAGTATTTACAGCCTTCATTGCTTTCTTGAAAGTGCAGAAAGAGCCGCACATTGCAAAACCTATTTTTTTATCTTTCAGATCCATTTTTATCAACTCCTTTCCGTACGAGATTATGAGCTAACCTTTATACTATGGTGGTCAGCATGTTTGCGGGGGAAAGCGTCAGAGCCCCAACTCGCCTATGATATTTGTGATGGTATCTTTGATGATCATTCCTGCTGTAACAGGCGCGACTTTGCCCGGAAGCGAAAGAGCCCATATAACTTTTATACCGAGGTCCGCTGCCGCTTTGAAATCCACCCCGCCGGGCTTTGAGGCGAGGTCTATTATAAGCGTGCGCGGATCGACTTTTTCGAGCACATCCTTTGTCAGCACGAGAGCGGGGATAGTATTGAAGATGATATCGAATTCGTTTATCCTCGTCTTTGTCTCGTTCATGGTGAGCGGTATGCATCCATGGCTCTCAATGAGCGCAAGATCTGCATACTTGCGCGCTTCAACATATGTGACAGCTCCAAGCCCATCGAGCGCTTTGGCGAGTACTTTTCCGACTTTGCCGTATCCGAGAACAAGGCTCTTGCTGCCATGCACCGTGATAGGCGTTTCGGATATTGCTATTTCTATCGCGCCTTCCGCTGTGGGAACGGCATTTCGAATGGCGAGTTCGTCACGCTTCATATAGTCCCGGTGCATTACCCCTTTGGATTCGAGAGATAATGAGAGCGCCGGAGATATCCTGCCCCCGAACACGACTGACAGGGGATTTATACCCGAAATGAGCTCGTCGACTGTGAGCGGTTTATCGGAAAAAGGCATATTGATATTTTCATTGTCAAATGAGACTGGGACGGGGAGTATGATTATATCCGCATTTAGTGCCGCTGTGAGATCGCGCGCAGCACAGAGATCACCGGTTTTTATGTCCCTGTCAAATCCGTAAATGATAACATCATAGCCATCTTCCTCAAGCAGTCCCGCAAGTGTGAGCTGCCTTAGATCTCCGCCTATAACGGAAACGGTTCTGAACATTGCTGCATCTCCTTTCTGCCAGAGGATCGGAACGGCGCGTATGCGCCGCTGCGATCCTGTATCGGTGATAAACAAGGTTATGCTGAGCCTTGCAGGATATAATATGTTTTTGGCGGCGGCTGTGTTACATAGCTGCCGGCTATGAAAATAAAAAAGAGATGATACCGTATCGATACCATCTCGTTGAATATCTATTTTTCATATGCCCTTTAAACATTCATTGCTCTCCAGAGCAAAGCTGCCGCTTCCGCTCTTGTCACAGGATCCTGTCCTCTGAACGTGTTGTCCTCAAAGCCCGATATCAATCCGAATTCCACTGCTGCCGCCACATACGGCTTTCCTTCGTCGGTTATGGTATCCCCGTCAGTGAAAGGCAGTGTTTGAGAAATAGGGAATGAATAGCCCTGTGCCAATTTTACTTTGGCGAGACTTTCGGCCACATCTTCGCGGGTCGCATTATCCAAAGGATGATACAGTATTATGGGCTGATTGGGGGTTTCAATCTCTTCGGCATTGAGATAGGGTTCTGCCGCAAAAACATATTCAGTATACCAGTCTCCAAGATAAATGTCACATGCCTGAAGATCGACTGCTGTTGGCCAAAATTCATGTGCACTGATGTTGAATGCGGTGACAAGCATCTTTGACCACTCCGCTCTTGTGACGGTATTATCAGGTTTGAAGCTGCCGTCTTCATAGCCCATTATAATCCCGTTGTTTGTGAGAGACATGATATAGTCGTGTGCCCAATGGTTTTCAGGCACATCAGTAAATTCTTCGGGATACACAATACCGCTGCTTGTGAAAATAGCTGTTTGTCCTGTTGATATATCGAACCGAATGCTGTTATTTGAAAATGACAAAGTGAATTGCAGCGGGGATGTATCATAAGAGGTATCAGCAAATGCCACTGTGCCATTTGCTACGGCAGTGTAAGCATCAGTGAAATAAGCCTTTTCTGCTGTATAAACAATAGAATGACCGCGCATGGGATGCTGATAATCAAAACTGACATAGTCAGCGGTTATTTCGTATATTGTCAATTCATCGCCCATCCAGCTGCTGGCAGGATCAGCATCAGGAATATCAGGGAGAAAATAGTATCCCTCAAACCCGTGCAAATATTTATTTGGAGAAGCAGTATCGTCTGCGAACACGGTAACAGCTGAACAGAAAGTTGCCGTGACGGTCATGCAGAGCATAAACAAGAATGTTGAAAAAAGTTTTATTGATCGTATTTTCATAATTGTCTCCTTATCAGCGGAAAAAGGGATCTTGCAGGATCCCTTCTCCGAATGGTCTAATGCCGTTAACTTTCACTTATAGTTCTGAATGCGTTTGCCGCATCGTCATAGAATACGAACATACTATCTGATATCGGGATAAGTTCATCCCAGATATTGTTACTGTTGATGCTTGTCATATCAAGAACGTCACAATCTTCATCGTTCGTATTGATGCTTAGCTCGCTCGTCTGTCCCGAGGAGAGATCAAGCTTCCATATTTTCTTTGTTGAGCCTTTGTCCCAGTAATACAAGTCATTTCCATTGAGACCTACACAGCAGCTGTAGGAAGGAAATTCGAATATGTCATCAAATGAACCGGACGAAAAATCGTATTTACCTAAATCAGCACTGCCTGAATTTATATAATATAAATCGTTACCTACAGATACACATCTGCCATACAATGTGATTCTGTTAATTATGTCCTTTGTATCAGTGTTTACAATATAGTTACTCCATTCTAAGTACAATATTGCTTTATCAGTACTTAAAAAACATTTAAATTCCGGTGTATCGTTAACTCTTCCGAATTCCCAGAACACCTCATCATTGCTTATATCATATGATACATAATATTGGATATCATTCTGCGGGGTTTCAAACAGTTTTTCTTTGCTGCGGAAATACCCGGTCATTATGAGACGGTCATTGTATTCGTCATAGATGACCTGTGTCGGCACATAGTCAGAATAGCGTTCGTCAACGACCTCTTCGGTGACTGTTTCCGTGACCTCCTCTGTCACAAACTCCTGTGCATCTTCACTGTTCACAGTCTCCTCGCCAGAGGATGTCTCGTCTTCTGCTGTATCTTCTTCCGGATCGGTTGGTTTTTCTGTTTCCTGCGCATCAGTGCCCTCATCTTCTTTCGGTACTGATACTGTTTTTGTTACCTCTTTCTCCTGAAGCTTTGTCTTTTCAAGTATCAAGTCGGAAGTGTCGTATATTACATCTGTATCACCTGAATATGGATCAAGAGAATATATATCATTACCCTCTATGTAGTATATAAGGTCCCCGTCATATGTAAAATCATATTTAAGGTCTGCCTGCGCAAGTGTGTCAATAACGTAAGGTTTTTCTTCTTCCGGTTTTATTGCCTGTACCGGAGAACTTGAAGGCTTCGGTGTGTTCTGAGGTTTGCTTGTCGCCTTGGGTGTGGGCTGCGGTTGTTTTGTTGCGATCGGGCTTGAGGGGCTTGCAGTCACGGCGCTTGCGGTATCGGACGAGTCAGCAACCTTGTTGTCGTTTCCATACTGAAATGCTCTCCATAGCAGCGCTGCCGCCTCCGCCCTTGTAAGGGTGTTTTGACCGCGGAAAGTACCGTCCTCAAATCCATCTATCAACCCTTTTTCAACAGCTACAGCCACATAAGCTTTTAGGCTGTTGGATATGGAATTTGTGTCGGAAAAGCTGTTAAGGTATGAATAGTCAACATTTCCTATGTCATATCCTTTAAGTTTTACCATGCTTACTGTCACATCTTCACGGACCGCTGCCTGATCCGGTCTGTATGTGTTGTCTGTGTATGCGGCAAGATAATCTTTTGCTGCATTAACATACATATTTGCCCAGTGACCGCTCATATCTCTGAAATATACATTATTGTCTGTTACGGGTAATCCTGCGGCGAGAACCATTATTTTTGCCCATTCGGCTCTGGTTACCGTATTTTCTGGGCGGAAGCTCCCGTCTTCATAGCCTGCGAGCACGCCTTTATCCACAAGCTCACCTATGTAGCTGAATGCCCAGTGATCTTTTGATACATCCCAGAATGTCTGCCTGTAATCCTTTTGAGGAGCCACTGAGGTGTCAACGGCAAATGCCGGTGTAAAGCTCATGCACATTGCCAA
Organism: uncultured Clostridia bacterium; assembly: GCA_904395315.1. Lineage (GTDB taxonomy): Bacteria > Bacillota > Clostridia > UBA1381 > UBA1381 > Ornithomonoglobus. Next base: position 2,228 of record CAJFNT010000023.1, on the reverse strand, counting down.
GATCATAAATAGTGATATGATTTTTTTCATAATGATCATCCTTTCCATTTAATTTAAAATTTAAGCATATAAGATAATAAATACCGAGGCGGCCGGTAATTTACTGCTTGATTATTGCGCGTATGATAATTGCAGCCAGCTTAGATCTCCGATATCATGCCATTCTAATGTGGTATCCAGCGGATAGGTGCTGTCAAGAGAATCCCATACACTTTTGGGGACAGGTATGTTTGCGCTGTCATAATCAGTGCCTGAAAAATACTGTCCACCATTATAGCCGTCATAGCGCACACAATAGACCGACTGAGGAACACATCCTCCTTGGGGCAGGGTATAGAAGCTGACCGAGTAATCAAATGCTCCGCCTCCTCCATCGCATGCAATGAGATCATTTTCTCGTATGGAGTATATCGCTCTGTATCCCATTGATCCTACGTCAAACATGCGTACGGCTTTGTTTCCGTCCATGGTATAAATATCATAGATATTGTAATTATCAGTAAAAGCATCGTATCCTGTGGCATCGGAGATATACGTTGCTATGAATAGTTCCGGTATCAAATCATTATTCATATCTTTTAGAGTATATGTAAGCGGTAGATCCTTATTTGATGAAAGATATAACTCTTCGTTTATTTCCATAGCCTCAAAGTCGATATTACCGTTATAGTAATTATTTTGAGCTGCCGCTGCATATCTGTTTATGATCTCTGTATATTCCGATATGTACACTCTATTGATCCCATGTTCCGACATACCGTCTGTCCATTCCACATTGTAGCCCAACAGTTCGGCAACATATCTTAAAGGTATATATGTTCTGTCATTTCTTATGATGGCTGTTGTATCCATAGTAACCGTACTCGTATCATCAGGCGTATCTGCATCGGCGCTGCTGCTGTCGCTTACTGTGATCGTATCACTGCCTATATATAAATATAGAGTCCTATATACGGTCTGTCTATTATAGGACAAAGAAACATTGCCGGGTCTGATAGTAACTGCTCCGTACGGAGCGTCGGTACCTGCGCTTTGCCATTCCACAGTGTATCCAAACTGTTCAGCAACAAACCTAAGCGGTATCATGGTTCTTCCTGCGGTGTCTATAAACGGATACGCGTCTGTAAACTCTACTGCAGTTCCGTTCACATCTATTCCGAGATCTCCGGAATAGACTTTGACTGTGCCGGTTGCCGCTTCCGCAGCACTGCATGCCATAATAAAGGTTGTCGATGATATGATCGCCGCGCAGACTGCCGTTTTAAAATGATTCAAAGCCATTGTGTACACTTCCTCTCTTCATTGAAAATTTGCAAGTAAATAGTTGGCTTTTGTAATAGGATGTTGTTAATACCTGTGTATAGTTTTTTAGCGAACTTATATACGTGTTTTTGACTGTATTATGAAACCGTTAGAATTATTTGATGGGACAATGTTATATATAAGCCAGCCGCCCCAATATTTATCTGCGTCATATATGCAAATAAAATATACATCTATACCGTTGTCAGTCATTACAGATTTGGCGTACAAATATTCCTCGTCGCCGGCATCGGAATGACCAACAGAATAATAGCCGTTATTGTATACAACAGAACTTCTATAGTCTCCGGTGGGATATGTATACGGCATGCTTCTGCCGAACAATAGCTCAAATTCGTTTCTTACTTCAGCTTCGCTCCAATCGGAACGACTGTAACCGGGAGCTACCATATATGATCTGTCCATACCCTTGCCCGTGTAATAGTAGAATATAAAATCATTGGCGAATTCCACACTGCCAAGATCCTGCGGTTCAAAATCAGGTATCGTTTTGCTGTAATCATAAAGCTTTTGTATGATATTTTGATCCAGTGCGATATGCGTTTCCATGTTTGAGGGTTGTCTGCCGGTATCTATTATAGCGGTGCGTGTAGCGGCGTCCCAGTCAACAAAAGCGCCAAGCGCCTCCGAAACGAATCTGACAGGAACTAACGTTCTGCCATTTATAATGACCGGCGGCGTGTATCCGGCGGCTTCTATCAGATAGCCAAGATCATACTGTGCTCCGTTTACGTTGATGAGGTACATCCAGTCGCCGTTTTGTATGCGCTGGAGCGTTACCTGCCTATCAGTCGTCTGCGCAGATATAGTAACGATCTCATTGTTCATAGCGTCGGTCTGTGTATGATAATAAACCGTTGCTCCAAGCTCTTCAAATATTTTTCGCACAGGGACCATCAGCCTGT
>CAJFNT010000022.1 GCA_904395315.1 uncultured Clostridia bacterium | reverse complement strand
TATACTTGTGCAGCCTCGGCTTGAACAGCTTGTAAGCGCAAGATGCCATTTTATTGTGGAAAAACAGCAGTACAATGATCCCGGCAGCGGACTGGATGGGGCATACCTCATATATGATAATGAGGAAAGACATATGAATTACAGCCGTGAAAATGATCATAACGGCGGGCGCGAACGCGTGTGCATGGGGATATTGATCGCAAAGTATCTGCAATACGATAATGATAAAATGCTGGAATCAAGTCTGAAAAAGTATATTAAATATGTTGAACGTGAGCTTATAGATACGGAAAGTGGCACGGTTTATAACGATTATGGTCGTGACGATTCATTTGAGCGGCTCTATAACTATCCGTGGATGAGTTTGTTTTATCTTGAATTATATTCATTGTATACGGATATAAAGTATCTTAAAATTGCTTATAGGATATTGATGATGTTTTACAAGCGAGGAGGAGCTGAATTTTATGCGATAGAGATACCGTTAAAGCGTATCTATGATGAACTTTACAGTGCAGGCATGAGGCAAAGCAGAGACGAGCTATTGAAGATGTTTGAAAAGCATTGCGGATATCTCATCGAAAAAGGAACAAATTATCCCGCTCATGAGGTGAATTACGAGCAAAGCATAGTTGCTCCGGCTGCCGATATGCTGCTGCAAATGTATGAGGTAACAGGGGACAGTAAATATTTTGAGGGAGCAGAAAAGCAGCTTGAAGTGCTTGAGCTTTTTAACGGGCTTCAACCGGATCGTCATATGTATGAGGTCGCAATACGTCATTGGGATGGATACTGGTTTGGGAAAAGGAGACTTTATGGGGACACATATCCGCATTATTGGAGCGCGTTGACAGCGAATGTATATGAGCGGTATGCCGATATAACAGGCAGTGAGGAATATCATCGCAAAGCGGAAGCGGCGTTCAGAGGTGTGCTGAATCTGTTCCGCACGGACGGAAGCGCATCCTGTGCATATATCTATCCGGTTTCTGTAAACGGCATAAATGGAGCCTGTTTTGATCCGTATGCCAATGATCAGGACTGGGGACTGTATTTTATGCTCAGGCACAAGAGAAAATAAAGTTCCAGACACCGGTCGCGAAAATATTTGTTGCTCTCGGATCGTGATAGCGGGAATAGCAGGTAAATCATAGGTTGCATATATGTGAGATCGATCCATAAAAATGTAGCGTAAGTTTTTATAAGATCCCATAAGCGGCATTAATCGCCGCGGTTGGGACTTTTGTAATTGTATTTGCTGCGGTATTCGGTCATACTCATTCCGGTTTGACTTTTGAACATTCGCTTTAAATGTTCGGGACTGCACGAGAACATCTCAGGTATTGCCTCTACGGGTTTTGATGTGTTTTTGAGGATGTCCTTTATCTTTTCGGTGCGAACACGGTTTATGAACTGTGCGGTCGTCATGCCCGTGTCCGCTTTGAAACGGCGGCAGATGAATGAAGGTGACAGCTTGAGATGCTCGGCGATCCCGGCAAGCGATATTTTTTCGTACATATGCATGTTTATATAGCGTACCGCTTCGTCGGTCATTCTGCTGTTATTGTTTGTCACTGTCTTGTTTTCGGAGGCACGCAGCAGTTTTACAAGCAGCACGCGCAGAAAGCCGGAAAGCGCTTCGCTGCTGCAAGGCAGCGCCGAGAGATCTTCGTCTATCATCCTTATAAAAATATCACGGATGTCGCGGCTTGCTGTATCTGCGGCGCGTATGTATTTTTTGCTGCCGTCAAGAAGGCGGCGGAAATGCGCAAACTGCTCCGAGAGAACATCGGACATGTGTTTTCCTATTGCATCTGGTGAAAAATAGCAGTAGTATACGTCCATACGACGCAGACCTTTTATTGGAAGGAACCGGAATGCCGTACCCGGAGGGATAAGAAACGTATCATTTTCATCGGCATCGACCGCGCCTATTCCGGAAAGATAGAGAGTGCCGGGGGAATGTGCAGCATATGCTGCCGTATATCCGTCGCATACCGTGAGCGGGTCTGTGATACGCGGCCCGCCGTGGTGCACGAACAGCCCGCTGCCGGGCGCAAGCTCAGCAAGTGTGATCTTTTCTGTATCCATACTAATCTCTCCGTATCGTGTTTGAATTTATCATGATTATATTGTATCATATCGGCGCGTGATGTCAAGAGAAAATACGTAATATACCGCGGTTTTTGACGATAAGCGGCAGGATTATTACAGACGAAATGGAAAGCTGAAATATTGAATACGTGATGCATACTGTCGGTTAGATCATTTTATATTTACGCACATGAATTGTGGGATTGTATTAAATAAATCAATAAAAATACAAAATAGATACTTGAAATGCGCAAGAAGGAAGTATATAATATTGCTTAACAGATCAAGTATTTATGCTGTGGTTGGGCGATTAAATTTAAGGAGTGTAATAGTATGATGATCGATCTTGATGATAATTGGAAATTCATTGAGGCGGATCTGACGCCTTCGAAGAGCACTGACGGCTGGGGCGGCGCGAAAGCGCGCGCTTATTCAAAGGGCGTTCCCGCCGCGGATTTTGACGATTCGCAGTGGCAGACTGTACAGCTGCCGCATGATTTCGTTTCCGCCAAGGAATACTGCTTCAAAAGCTCCGGCAGCTCGGAGATGCAGGATATTCCCGAAATGGAGAGCATAGGCAGCCGCCTGTTTGCCGGAGGATGCCTTGAGGGCGGCGCGGCATGGTACAGAAAGAGATTCACGCTTGGCGGCGGATATGAGAAGAAGCGTGTATATATACATTTCGACGGTGTGTACCGCGACAGCACGGTATACATAAATCAGTATTACGTAGGAGAGCATAGGAGCGGATATTCCCCGTTTTATTACGATATCACTGATTTCGTTGACTTTGACGGAGAGAATATCATCGCTGTGCGTGTTGACGCATCTGAGCGTGAGGGCTGGTGGTATGAAGGCGGAGGGATATACGGACATGTGCGCCTTGAAATTGTCGGCGATGTGCACGTCAAGCCATGGGGCATAGCCGTGAGGTCAGTGCCGGAGATTGATAAAAAGACGGCGGAAGTTGGCGTTGAAGTGAGTGTTTTAAACAGATGCTTTGAGAAACGGGAGCTGCTTATTGAGACCGAGATCAGAGACCGTGATGGACATTCGCAGATCAAAGGAGAAAATACGGTTACCGCGGCAGCATGGGATGAGGCGAAATGCGCTCTAAGTCTTAAGCTTGATGGGATACATCTGTGGGACACGGAGGATCCGTATCTTTACAGCGCTGTTATACGCGTGTATTCTGAGGGCAGGCTCTGCGATGAGCGCGAGGTCAGTTTCGGTATACGTGAGCTGCGCTTTGACGCGGACAGAGGCTTTTATCTTAACGGAAAGCATTTGAGGATACAGGGCGTGTGCTGTCATAACGACCATGCCGGAGTGGGGATAGGTATTCCCGACAGCGTGAACGAATACAGACTGAAAAAGCTCAAAAGCATGGGCGCAAATGCTGTAAGAAGCTCGCATTATCCGGCGTCACCGGCGCTTCTGGATATGTGCGACAGGCTAGGTATGCTCGTTTATGAGGAGACGAGGCGTATGTCAAGCGCGCCTGATGACATCAGTTCACTGAAGACTATGGTCATGCGGGACAGGAACCATCCATCGATCTTTTTATGGGGGATCGGTAACGAGGAGATATTTTCTCAGCATCGTCCCGAAACGGCGCGCACAACACGAACCATGAAGGCTGAGCTGCGAAAGCTCGATCCGACTCGTCCTATCACTTCGGCGGTCGTTTGCTGGGATGGCGAGCGGCGTTATGACAATGCGGAAAAATATGTGGACGTTACGAAAGAGCTCGACATCATGGGCTTTAATTACTGCCCTACCGCGTGGGACGATTACCACGAGCGTATGCCGGAGCAGCCGGTCATCATTACCGAGGCGAGCTCGAACAGCGGTACGCGTGGCTGCTATGATACCGATGAGAGCCGCGGTCACTATTATGTGCTTGACGAGAAAAATTGCGAAAAGGTAGAAAATAAACGCAAGGCTGTAAAAAAGGACATGGGCGAGTATGAATGGAAGTATTTTGCGGAGCGCCCATATCTTGCGGGGATATTTATCTGGACCGGCTTTGATTACCGGGGTGAACCGACTCCGCTGCAATATCCGGCGGTATATTCCCAGTTCGGCATATTTGATTACTGTGGCTTTGAGAAAGATAACTATTATTATTACAAAAGCTGGTGGCAGGATGAGGATGTGCTTCACATTTTTCCGCATTGGGATCATCCCGGCATGACGGGTCGCCCTATAAATGTGCATTGCTACAGTAATCTTGACGAGATAGAGCTGTATGTGAACGGAAAAAGCTATGGCAGGAAGCAGATGCGGAGGAACTGGTATCTCACATGGGAAAATGTGATCTATGAGCCGGGTGAATTAAAGGCTGTAGGATACAGAAATGGGATGCCGGCGGCGGAGAAGATCGTTAAAACGACGGGCGCTCCATGCGGTATACGCCTTAAGGCGTACAAAAGCGAGATCTGTCCCGGAGATACGGCTGTGATAGATGCGGAGATCGTTGATGAAAACGGGAACGTTGTACAGACAGCATGCAATATGCTGCGCTTCGCGGTCAGCGGCGGTACTCTGACCGGCACGGGAAACGGCGATCCGGGCGATCATGACAGCGAAAAGCTCCCGCAGCGCCGCGTATTCAACGGGAGATGTCAGCTGCTTGTGAGAGCGGACGTAGAGGGTACGATAGATGTAAAGGCCGACTCGGACGGGCTTAGCAGCGGAGAATGCAGGATAGAGGCGGTATGAGATCATGATAGGATTTATAGGCGCGGGTAAGGCGGGATGCTCGCTCGCGCGTTATTTCAGAAAAAACGGTGAGGAGATAAGCGGCTTTTACGGCCGCTCCGGTGTTCCAGAGGATCTTACTCGGTTCAACACGGCGGATGAGCTTGTCAAAAGCTCTGATATGATATTTATCACAGTATCTGATTCCGCGATAGGAACGGTGTGGAATGGGCTTGACGGTTCTGCAGTACGCGGCAAGCTCATATATCACATAAGCGGAGCGGAAAGCTCGGAAGTGTTTTGTGGAGCCGATCCGGATCTGGTGTGCTCTGCGCATCCGCTGCTTGCGTTCAGCACAAAAGAGACTCCGGCGGAACAGATAAAGAGGGCGTTTTTTACGCTTGAAGGAGGAGATACCGCCGTAAAAGCGGTGTCTGAGCTGTTGGATCGATGCGGGAACAGATATGCGGTGATAAAGCCGGAGGTAAAGCCTCTGTATCATGCGGCGGCATGCTTTGCGTCGAATCTTGTAACGGCTGTATGCGCCGAGGCGGAGAAGATGCTCTGCCGCTGCGGTTTTGCGGAGGAGGACGCGCTTTCGGCGCTCGCGCCGCTCATCGAGGAAAACGTCAGAAATGTCTGTGAGAGTGGAATACGTCCGTCACTCACCGGCCCGGTCTCACGGGGCGATGCTGAAACCGTAGAAAAGCATCTTGCGGTGCTTGAGGGGCGCGACAGGGAAATATACATGCGGCTCAGCGCTGTGCTCGCAGAAATTTCCGGGAACACTGAGCTTTTATCGCTTTTGCAGAGAACTGATCATAATTAAATATGGAAAAAACGCGTAGAGTGCATCTGTGATGGCTCTGCGCGCTTTTTATATACGTTGATTTGTGTGCATAATCATAACAGGTAGACATATATACAAGTGCCATTTCATTTTTTGCATATTCTATCTCAGAAATATACTTTTTGATAAACGATTCAGAGAACATTGTTTTAGGATTTTTTTATTTTATTTCTTGTTCAAGCGTATTGAAAAGATCGTCATCAAAAAATTCAGAGAGTGTTATTTCCAGACCGTCACAAAGCTTTTTGATCGTTGAAACAGTAGGATTTTTGCTGCCTGTATTTATAATGTTATTGATCGTTGATTGTGTTACTCCGGATATTGTGCCAAGTTTATTCGGCGTGATGTTGTATTGCTTACATAATTTGAGAATCCTTTCAGATACAGCTTCGCCACAGGTCATTGCAATCATTCCCTTCCAATAATATATATGATTATATAAAAATAATTATTAAAAGGTTAACTATATACAGTTGACTATGACCATGAAATATGCTAAAATATCTTATAGAGGAATTTAAAACTTTTTTGAATAGTTGAAAGAAAAAATTTGTAGATAAAATCAAGAAACACTTGTTTCGCAATCACTTAATATAAGTATATAGTAGGAGGCTTAATATGGGATATTGGATATGGTTGATGTTTTTATTTATAGTGTTTACAAGTGTATTTATTATGTTGATACATACAATTAAGAAAGGCAATGGAATTAGAAGGAAAAGATTTTGATTAGAAGCGAGCTGATCAGATCAATAGGATAGAAGGTAAAATAGAAAAAGACCGGAATAGCATTGTATAATATCAAATATGCTGATCCCGGTCTTTTTCACAAATATTGCTTTTTGTTTGTGATATGTATACCGTAAATATTTAATCCCATATCGGCTTTTGACCGCTGTTCACGGCTGTTTCGTATCGTTCTATTTTATAGTTGAGGCGGTCTATGGTATCGTTTATTTTGCTGCGCTGATCGAGAAGCTTTTCACGCTGTGAGCGAAGCAGATCGAGACGGGCGGGAATAGTAGAATCACCTTTGATACACAGCTTTACATATTTTGTGAGAGCGTTTATGGGCATCCCCGCATTTCTCATACATATCACGAGCCCTACCCAACTGAGATCTTCATCGCTGTAGTCGCGTATCCCACCGGATGTGCGTCTCACAGGAGGTATTATACCTATACGTTCATAATAACGGAGCGTATCCTGAGAGATATTATATTTTTCACTTACTTGTTTTATCGTCATATTACCACCTCGTAATCATCTAAACCAAACAGTTTACCGCAAAACCTGCCACAAGTGAGAAAATTATCACATATGCTATGTATATTGCAAAACGTTTTATACCGAGAACGATTTTAAGCGCGCCCAGATTCGTAATCTTAGTGGATGGACCCGTTATCATAAATGATGTTGCCGCACCCATGCTCATGCCTCCGGCAAGCCATTGCTGCAGAAGAGGTATGGTACCGCCTCCGCATACATAGAGCGGCACGCCTATTGTTGCAGCCATAAGCAGACCAAATCCCTCGTTTGAAAAAAGACCGGCGAAAGCATCTGCCGGCACATATCGCTGAAACAGCGCCGAAAGTATCACTCCGATCAGGAACCATGGACCTGTTGCCTTTATGTTCCTGCCGATGTTTTTCAAAAGACGCATGAGCATATTGGGATCGGTATCACGTCCGGCGTGTTCTTCGAATTTACCGAAGTTAAAGAACGGTTTGTCTTTAAAAAATATACGTATCATCAGCCCGGCGCATATGCCGCATAATAAGCATGACACAAATCTTATTGAAAGAGCAGTTGGTCCCAATGCGGCGCTGTATATGAGAAGCTGAGGATTAAGAAGAACAGAACTCATCATAAATGAAGCGAGATAGTCATCCCTGAGCCCTTTTTGAGAAAACGATGCCGCTATCGGTATTGTCCCGTACATGCATAGCGGTGAAGCTATGCCTAAAAGCGCGGCCGGTATTATCCCTATGACACCGAGATGTTTGTCCTGAAGCGCTGTCAGCAGCTGATGTATGCGTTCTTTTCCGAATACAGATATTACTGAGCCGATAACGATACCAAGCGCCCAATAGGGGAGTATCTGCCGTGCCTGCAGCTCAAAATAATACCATAAATATATCGCTTCTCTCTGTACTATATCTATAATATTTTCCATGATCTTATTTTGATGTTCTTTTGTTTATCATACTTGCCTGATATGCCGCGCCGAATCCGTTATCGATGTTTACCACACTCACACCGCTTGCGCAGGAATTCAGCATTGATAAGAGTGCCGCAATTCCGCCGAACGAAGCGCCATATCCCACGCTTGTAGGCACGGCGATCACCGGACAGTCAGCGAGACCTCCGATAACGCTTGCAAGCGCTCCCTCCATTCCTGCTATGGCGATTATGGCATTGGCACTCATTATATCATCGGTATGCGAAAGAAGACGATGTATGCCGGCGACACCTACATCATAGAGACGCGTAACGTTGTTTCCCAATACTTCAGCTGTAATCGCGGCCTCTTCCGCCACTGGGATGTCGCTTGTTCCTCCGGTCGCTATCACTATCTTTCCAACGCGTTCTGACGGCATTTCTCCTATTATGCCTATACGAGCATCGGCACGGTAGTCGAGTGCGATTTCAGCTTTGATCTTATCTGCTTTTTCTGTATTAAGGCGTGTTATCAATATGGTCTTTTGTCCATGCTCTCTAAGTGCTTTTGCAATTCCGGCGATCTGCTTTGCAGTTTTTCCGGCGCCATAGATCACTTCGGCAACCCCCTGACGCGCGCTTCTGTGGTAGTCAGGTTTTGCATAACCGAGATCCTCAAAAGGAGCTTTTTTTATTTCAAGTATTGCATTTTCTATTGAGATGCTTCCGTTTGCTACTCCGTTTAATAATATACGGAGATCGTCATGTTCCATGGTGATTATCCTCCTTGGATATTTCAGTATTACTTCACAGCCGTGGCTGATGAGGGTGTTAGCAGCGAAAAAAAAAACTATAAATATGTGCTAAAAATATATGCTTAAAGCGGACTCCCACCGGGAAAGGGAATCGAAACGGGAAAGTCCGCTCAAGCTGCTGGATCTATAGGTCAGTCTATGCTGACAAGTTCGTATTCACGGCTGCCATATCCGATCTCAGCTGCGTGCTCGAGGGTATGCAGTCCATTCCTTGATTCTATTCTATCGATAAGAGTACCGCTTTCAGATCTGTCCGTTGCGTATACGATATCGATACATGCTTGGTCAAGAGCTACCGGATCTGTGGAAGCGAGGATCCCTACATCGTGCATATCCGGTTCAGATGGATTACCATCACAGTCGCAGTCGATCGAAATGTTGTTCATAACATTTATGTATACAACTTTGCCGTCAAGATAGTCCGTAACGCTTGAAGCCGCTTCTGCCATTGACTCACAGAATGCGTCCTGATCTCCGCCCCAGGGACTGGTCATACTCTCACCTGCGGAATGGATGTAACATTTACCTTCGCTCGATGCCACTCCGATGGACATATTCTTTATTGCTCCACCAAAGCCCGCCATTGCATGTCCTTTGAAGTGGGCTAGAGATATCATAGAATCGTAATTTGCAAGATGGCTGCCAACATAATTTTTGGTTATGGTGACACCTTTTTCAATAGGTATCTCCATAGAGCCGTCTTCGTCCATGATGTCTACATTGGCAATATCGTTAAAGCCATGGTCTTCGATGACCTGTCTGTGCATTGCCGTTTCGGAACGGCTGCCGCCGTATGCGGTGTTACATTCGACTATGGTGCCGTTTACATTTTGGATCAGATCGCCTATAAGCTCCGGACGAAGATAGTTGCTGTTCGGTGGCTCGCCTGTTGACATTTTGACCGCAACATTTCCTTCAGGTTCAAAGCCGATAGCGTTGTATACCTCCACGAGTGATTCCGGTGTTATCTCTGTTGTCATATAGACAGTGGGGAGAGAATCTTCCGATGGCGCTGAAGATGATCCGGTCACAGCGGATGTGGGAGCGATCTCTTCACCGTTCGGTGTTATTGTTATAGTAACTGTTTGCGTAGTCTCATCCCATTCAACTGTGAATCCGAAGCTTTCTGATATGAACCTGATAGGCAGCATCGTTCTGTCGTTTATAATGACAGGCGCAACATCGAGTGTTTCGGCGGTATCGTTGAGATACGCGGTAGTACTGTCAATAGTGAGTAGAATAGCATCATCACTGTAGGTGAGAGACGCGGTCCTTGAAGCGTCATCCCATGAAACCGTTCCTCCCGCTGCTTCGATTATCGCGCGGACCGGCATGAGAGTTCTGTCGCTTACGATTACGGGAGAGGTACCTTCGTCATCTATAGGCATGGAATTGCCGTTTAAGGTCAAATTCGGATCGCCGATAGTTAGAGTAATAACGGTTTCTTCGGATGCAAGGGCGTTTTCGCTGTTGTTTTTGAATGCTATACCTGCAAATACAGCGCAGATGATCACAATAACAGCGGCGAATACAATCCCTTGTCGGAATTTTGTTTTTTGTGCCATAAGAACACCTCCTTGGAATGATAGATTTTCGGCAATTGCAGAACCTGTGTTTCGCAATTGACTAATTCTATACTGCTGATCGCAAAACTATTTTTGCGATCAATAAATCTTGCCGAGAAATGATACGGTATTTAAGTTGTTACATAAAATATTTAAATTTTATGTGGATGAAGGAATGTTTACAAACCGAATATGCGCTTTGCTTCATTCATGTTTTCACGTATGTGTACTCCGAATGGACATCGGCTTTCACATGCTCCGCAGCCTATACAGTCTCCGCCGTGAGCATTAAGGATATTGTAATGTTCTTTGACAGTTTCCGGAACTGTTTCTTGAGCTTTTGCAAGATTCAATAGCTTTGTTACCATAGCTATATCTATTTTCTTTACGCAGGGAGCGCAATGACCACAGTACATGCAATGCCCCTCCCAATTGATACGCGGGAATTCGGCAAATGCTCGGGCATAATCTTTTTGCTCATCGGAAGCAGTTTCATATGCAGCGCATTCGATCAGCTCATCAACGCTGTGTGCTCCGGCGAATACTGTTGCGACAGCAGGACGGGTAAGCGCGTAATGGATGCATTGTGCTGCAGTAAGAGCTTTTCCTGCTGGAGAATGTTCTTCACTCAAAAGATCACCGCCTCCGAATGCTTTCATTACTGTTATTCCAATCCCTTTTGTCTGGCAGAGCTCATATAGTTTTTCACGTTCAGGATCAAGATTTGTAAGCTGGCCGCTGTAGCTGTTGCTGTTCCAAAGTTCTTCGCAGTCTTCGCTTGCTGGAAGCAGATCATAGCATGGATTTACACTGAACATCAGAACATCTATCCGACCGCTTTCCGCTGCTGCCATAGCTGCCTGAGGATTGTGGCTGCTCAGCCCTGTGGCTTTTATGATCCCGTCTTTTTTCAGTTCCTCGGCGTAGTCGAGAATACCGTTGTGTATTACGTTTTCCCAGTCGCTTATTGCGTCTACGTAATGGATCATACCTATATCAATATAATCTGTCGAAAGCTCACGCAGCATATCGTTAAAACCTTTTTTTACTTTGCTGATATCGCGTGTGCGCTCATATTGCCCATTATTCCATATAGAGCAAAGGTGTGACTGTAAAACGAAGCCTTCACGTCTGCCTTTAAGTGCTTTTGCAAGATTTTTTCTCAGATCGGGATTAGGTGAATAAAGATCCATGCAGTTGATCCCAAGCTCAAAACATTTGTCTATAAACTTTAAAGTGAAATTATGATCTTTGCCGTTTAATCCCTCACAACCGATACCGATCTCGCTGACTTTGATCCCGGTGTTACCTAACGCATTGTACTTCATATTGTTCACCCCATTAATTGATAGTAAAGATATTTCTATTGTTAATTATATCTGTTAGACCTTACTATAAGTCAATAGATTTAAGACATTATTAACAAAAAATTTATATATAGGTAGTCACAACTAATAAAATATAAAGGAAAATAGCCTTTGCGATGTCGGTATACTGCCGCCGGATGAAAGGCGGCAGTATTATTAAATTGGTGTTTATTGGGGGGGGGGGGGGACGGCATC
>CAJFNT010000021.1 GCA_904395315.1 uncultured Clostridia bacterium | reverse complement strand
TCCGGGCGTATATGCGTGCGCATCACCGTATCGGCATGGTGCATCGCCGTCTTTCTGAACCGCGGATCATTATATATCTCGCTCGCGTGATAGAGCAGATTTATATTCATCATACAGTCTATTATGACCCAGCCGACCTTATCCTCATTCCAAGCTCTTATATACTTTCCGTCCGGATTGTACCTCCCCGAAAGTATATCCGCGGCAAGTGATAGCCTGTTCTTTGACTTTTTTCCGCCGAAGAGCCTGTAATTAACGCCGCTTGACAGCAGCCACATGAATCCTACGTCATGATGAAGCCTTTCATACTCCGAAAAAGCGCCGTCCAGAAGCTCTTCGGCACGCTCCGCCACCTCTCTGTATATCTCCTTTTTCGTGCCGACATACATAAGCCACATGAGTCCCGGCCAGAATCCGTTGGTCCACCATGTTATATCGTCTTCCGCCATATTATTGTACACGCCGTCCACCGTAATATACGGTATCTTGTCCTTGTTCAGCGGCGCAACGTACTCAAGCTTTGCATCTATCCTGTTCCAGACCTCGTCCACCCATTTTTTATCCGTTTCATTAAGTTTAAACATATACTGTCTCCTTTTTAACAAGCCGCGCGGCGCGCGGCGCAATAAACTTATATTATAATATCATGTAAAATGTTTTTTTTCAAGAGGTCTCAAAGATATTGTTGTCAACTTTTCCGACTTTTGAACATATAATATGACTGTACCGCAAACATGAGTCAGAAGGGAGTGAATTTTATATGAATATAAACGAACTTTTGAGCAGTTTCAATGAAAACCAACTGAAACAGATAAACAGCTTCTTGAACTCTGCGCAGGGGAAAAAACTAAGTGAAAGTTTGAAAAATGCGGATAAAAACAAGCTTGCTGGAGAACTATCCAAGCTCGACATGAATACAGTAAAAAAGCAGCTTAACGGGATTTCCGCCGCAGATATTTTAAAGAAGCTTGGGAACTGATATCCGGGAGATGATCTCATATGGCAGATATTGCAGAAACTCTTAAAGAAATACTCGGAGACAATGCCGATGAAAAAATCGGCAGTGTTCTCAGCATGCTCGGAGGCGGAAATAACGATACCCATCCTTCAGGTGAAATATCGCCGGAACTGATTTCTCAGGCACAGGGACTGATCGGCAGTCTTTCAGGGATCGGCAGCGATGACAGATCGAGACTGCTTATGGCTCTTAGGCCGTTCATGCGTGAAAAACGCCAGCACTCTATAGACAGCGCTGTAAAACTATTGAATCTGGCGAAGCTTTCACGCGTGTTCAAAGAGGTGATCTGATGTATCAATCTTACAGCTACAATAATATGCCAAAGCCGATAAACACTCTCCCTCCCCAAAAGCCAAGCAAGCATATGCCGGAAAAAAAAACGCATTACGAGCAAAAAAAGCCGGAGCCTCCGCCGCCTAAGAAGAAAAAGGGTATAGAAATACCATTCATCGGAAGACTGCAAAATGACGACATAATATTGCTCGCGCTTATATTTCTGCTTCTCTCGGATGACTGCGATGATAAATTGCTTCTTATGGCTCTCGCGTATGTATTTTTCTCCGATTACTTTGACGGAACATAGCATAATTACAAATTTATTACGGCAGTATTCACTATTTTACAAACCTAACATTTCCGTTACTTTATAAATCAAGATGTTGATTTTTTGTATTTTTTGATGTATAATGTGAATAAACAAGGTAAAGTCCTTAGGGATAAAAGGGTTTAGAAAAGAGACGTTCGTTATGGGTAACCGAGCGCCTCTTTTTTTTCACTATTTTATGATTTTTCTGTTATTATCCTTACCGCGGATTCTGCAGCGTTCTTAGGATTTAGCATTTTGATCCTTTCATCTCGTCTGAACCATGTCAGCTGTCGTTTGGCATATCTTCTTGAGCCCTGCTTCACCGCTTCAACAGCCTCTGAAAGCGAGCATCTCCCCTCGATATGATCTATCATCTCTTTGTATCCTATTCCCTTCATAGAATTCAGATCCGCAGTATATCCCATTTCAAGTAGCCGCTTTACTTCTTCAACCAGACCTTCTTCAAGCATTATATCAACACGCCTGTTTATTCTGTCATAAAGGACCGAACGGTCATGATCTATGCAAAACATGACCGGATCATATCTGCTCTCCGCCAGTTTGGTTTTTTCCTGATGCTCTGAAATAGGGATCCCCGTGATACGATAAAACTCGATCGCGCGGATCACTCTCCGCACATTGTTTGGATGCAGCCGTTTTGCGCTGACAGGGTCAACTTCCGCAAGTATTTCTATAAGTTTTCCGTTCCCCTCACGCTCTGCAAGCTCATGCAGAGACCTGCGAAGCTCCTCGTCCTTTTCCATCTCCCCAAACTCAACATCATTTACAACACTGTTTATATAGAGGCCTGTTCCGCCGCACATCACCGGCAACAATCCACGGCTGTATATATCAGCTATGACCTCATGTGCGAGCTCCGTATACTGTGCCACAGAAAATTCTTCATCCGGATCCACAAAATCTATCAGATGATGGACACATTCAGACCGTTCTGCCGCTGTCGGCTTCGCAGTGCCTATGTCCATATATCTATATATCTGCATACTGTCAGCTGAAACTATCTCTCCGCCGAAATGCTTTGCTATATCTATAGCAAGTCTCGTTTTTCCCGAGGCTGTAGGCCCTGCGACAACTATAAGCGGTATCTTTTTTTCCGTAGCTCATCCCTCCCGAGTATTACGTCACTTCTTCTGATAAATGCAACAATAGTTATTTAAGCTAAACTATTCTCTTGAATTCCTTCTCTATCTCCTTTTTTGACATCGATATAACTATCGGCCTGCCGTGCGGACAAGTGTTTATATTCTCAAGCGCAAACACTCTCTCCACCAAATCTCTCATTTCAACTTCATCCATATGCATATTCGCTTTTACCGACGCCTTGCAGGCGATAGTATATATAAGCCTCTGCTTCTCATCAGCAATAAGTTCATTTTTCATATTTGATGCCTGTGTCAAGAGCTCGGTAAATAACGGCTCCGTTTCGCTCCAGCTTACCTCTCCCGGAGCCGACCGTATGATAACCATATTCGCTCCGTATATTTCGGCATCAAAGCCAAGCTTATAAAACATATCGGCATTTTCTGTGAATGCGGCAAACTCTTCGCCTGTAAGATTGACTATCACAGGCTCTATAAACATCTGCGAGTTTATACCGCTCTCTTCGATCTCTTTCTTCAATTTTTCATAATTCAATCTTTCATGCGCCGCATGCTGATCGATTATCAGCATCCTGTCATCTTTTTCAACTAAGATATAAGTATTGAAAAGCTGCCCGATCACATTAAATCCACCACTGAATATACTGCCCGCATCTTTTTCATCCTCATCTTTACGTCCGATGCCATTCTGATATCCTCCTGAGGATACTTCCGATGACGGGTCATTCACTTCAAGCTTTCCGCTGTCCTTGTTTCCCGCTCTCTTCAAAGCATAATCGAGCATTGCAAATGTATCAACAGCGCCTTCCGAAGTCCTTTCACGATCTGATGATCCAATTACCGGATCCGCAGGCGTTCCCGGCTCACTCTGATACTGTTTTTTTTCGGATACGGCATCATTTTTATACACGGCAGTCTGACCGTCAGAAACTCCCATAGCGGGTACGGTCTCCCCTTCTCTTCTGACCGGCCGCTTCGAATCTTCCTCGTATGATCTTTCAAAACTTCTGGGTGTTTCTCTCCGCTCTGTTTTGAACTTAAATTCGCTTCTCGGCTTTGCGCCGCTCCTCATACTGCTGCCATATATCTCCTCAAGAGTTCTCTGCACACCTCGTTCCGCTTCTGACAAGCTGTTTGGCTCAGCCGGCTTTTTCTCTTGTCTTTCGATCTCCGGCACATTCGGCAAAGCGTAAAGTGTTTGTTTTACAGCATGATATACTGCCTGATATACATCGTGTTCATTCGAAAATTTACACTCAAGTTTTGTAGGATGAACATTTATATCCACCGATGAAACATCGATCGAAATATTTAGTATAGCCGTTGGAAATTTTGATATCATTATCTGGTTTTTATAGGCCTCTTCAAGCGCACGTATCATAAGCGGACTTTTGATATATCTTTTATTCACAAAGAAAGTCTCATAATTCCTGTTTGAGCGCGTAAGCGTTCCCTTACCCACAGCGCCGGTAACATGTATGCCATTGAATTCATAATCGACCTCCAGCATATTCCTCGCATAATCCTTGCCATAAACGGAATATACGGCATTCATAAGCTTATTGTCTCCTGGAGAAAAAATAGTTTCCTTACCGTCGCGTATCAGTTTAAAAGAGATCTCCGGATGCGCAAAAACGAATCTTGCCATTATATCCGAGATATATCCGGCCTCTGTAACAGGTTTTTTCAAGAATTTAAGGCGCGCAGGTGTGTTGAAAAACAGATCCGTGACCTCCATAACGGTACCGTTCGGAGCACCGGCATATTCAGACGAAACTATCTCTCCACCCTCACACGTAACGCATATACCTGACTCGTCCTCCCGGCGTTTTGTATACAATTTCACTCTTGCAACAGCGCCTATGCTTGAAAGCGCCTCGCCTCGGAAGCCGAGAGTGTATATCGCGTCAAGATCGTCCGCCGTCTGTATCTTGCTCGTTGCATGACGCAGAAAACATACCGTCGCATCCTCAGCTCCCATACCGCATCCATTGTCAGTGACACGTATATATTCTATTCCTCCGCCGCGGATCTCAACGGTTATCATTGATGCTCCCGCATCAATACTGTTTTCGACCAACTCTTTTACTATACTCAGAGGCCTTTCAACCACCTCACCCGCCGCTATTTTGTTTGATACATCGGGATCAAGCACACGTATAAGTCCCAATCTTTCCACCTGCCTTTCAATCAATCAAATATCACATTCAAATATCACATTCAAATATCACATTACAGCTTTTTTGCCGTCAGCGACAGCTGATAAAGCTTGTTCATCGCGTCTATAGCCGTTAATGTAGTAACATCCATAGCCTTGAGCTCTTCAATTATCTGTCTGCCCGCCATATCCTCCATATCCATCTGTGAATTGACCGGCTCGGACTGTTCTGTTTTTTTGTAAAGCTTTTCAGTATCTCCCGATACTATTTTCTTTAGGATCGTCTTTGCCCGTTTTATTACCTCCTGCGGCACTCCAGCCAGCGCCGCGACTTCGATACCGTAGCTTTCATCGGCGCCGCCGCGAACGATACGTCTCAGGAACGTTATCTCATCACCTTTCTTGTTAACGGCTATCCTATAATTCTTCACTCCCTCAAGCTTATCCTCGAGTTCTGTCATCTCATGATAATGTGTCGCAAACATGGTCTTTGCGCCGATCTTACGCTTTGAATGTATATATTCCGCGACCGCCCAAGCTATTGCAAGGCCGTCAAAGGTGCTTGTTCCCCTGCCGATCTCGTCAAGGATAATAAGCGAATTTCTTGTCGCGTTCCTTAGGATATTGCTCACCTCTGTCATCTCCAGCATGAATGTGCTCTGTCCCGAAGCGATATCGTCACTCGCGCCCACTCTTGTAAATATCCTGTCTACCACGCCTATCCTCGCCGATGACGCAGGCACAAAGCTGCCTATCTGCGCCATAAGGGTTATGATGGCGGTCTGTCTCATATATGTCGATTTACCTGCCATATTCGGTCCTGTTATTATCAAGAGTCTGTCATCTTCACAGTTCAGATAACTGTCATTCGGCACAAATATTATATCCCTTGACAGCGCCTCCACAACAGGATGTCTACCGTCTTTGATGTCTATCACGCTGCCGGCATCCACTTCCGGCATGACATACTTATTCTTGTACGCCGCCTCCGCAAAAGAACAGAGAACATCCGTAACTGCGATAACATCGGCAACACGCTTCATTCTGTCAAGCTCTCCGGCAAGCACTCCGCACAGCTCATTATACAGCTGTATCTCAAGCGCCACAAGCCGCTCGGACGCACCAAGAATAATACTCTCGATCTCTTTGAGCTTAGGTGTTATAAATCGTTCAACATTTGTAAGTGTCTGCTTTCTTATGTAATCATCAGGCACCTTATCCTTATACGAGTTTGTTACTTCTATATAATAACCAAAAACCTTGTTGTATCCTGTTCTGAGCTTTGGTATACCGGTTCTCTCGCGTTCTTCGGCTTCTATCTCAGCCAGCCACTTTGCACCATTCTCCTTTGCATCACGCAGCTCATCAGCATCCGCACTGTATCCACGGCGGATCATTCCGCCTTCACGCACTATGGATGTCGCTTTTTCCTCATCTATCGCGCGATCAATAAGTTCGCAAACATCCTCCAGCATATCGAAATTTCTTGTCATATCCGAAAATATCGGTGACTTGAACCCCGAGAGCCGCATCTCAAGCTCCGGCAGCTGCAGAAGTGTCTGTTTTAAAGAGACAAGATCTTTCGGTGTTACTGTCATTACAGATATCCTGCTTATTATCCTTGAGATATCATATGTGCGTGAAAGCACTTCCTTAAGGTCGTCAAGTCCCATAGCATCATCCACAAGCTCCTTTACCGACATGAGCCTCTTATTTATATCTATAGGATTCAAAAGCGGTTTCTCCATCCATTGACGCAGCTTTCGTCTTCCCATCGCAGTCTTTGTCTTGTCGAGGACCCAGAACAGAGAGCCTCTCTTTGACTTATCCCGCATCGTTTCGGTTATCTCAAGATTACGCCTTGTCGCATAATCAAGCTCCATATACTCATTTATACTGTATACAGAAAGCTTGTTTATATATTCAACGCTCGCTTTCTGAGCATATTTTATATACCTTACTGCTCCCCCGGCGGCCAGGATAGTCTCCGGTTTGTCAGCTACCCCCAGATCCGCAAGGCTCTTTCCAAACTGCTCCTCCAAGACACTCGCCACGCCGTCCGCAAAGAGTTCGTTTCGGCGCTCACATCTTATCCCAAAGCTCTGCTCTATCTGCTTGGCAAGCGACCTTGAAAAAGCATCATTTACAAGTATCTCCTTTGGAGCGTAACTTGCGAGCTCATCGATTATTTCCTTTTCCTCCGACAGCTCTGCCGCGTACATCTCGCCTGTGGACGCGTCCGCTGCCGCCAGCCCGGTCATTTCCTCGCTCATATACAGGACCACAAGATAATTATTCGCGCCTTCATCAAGTATTGCCTCGTCCACAGTCGTTCCAGGAGTTATGACGCGTATGACCTCACGCTCAACCATTCCTTTGGCTTTCTTTGGATCCTCGACTTGCTCGCATATTGCCACCTTGTGTCCGTTTGATATCAGCCTTGAAATATATATTTCCGCGCTGTGAAACGGTACACCGCACATCGGAGCGCGTTCTTCCATCCCGCAGTCACGGCCGGTAAGAGTGAGCTCGAGCTCTCTTGATACGGTTATGGCATCATCAAAAAACATTTCATAGAAATCACCCAAACGATAAAAAACTATACAGTCAGGATATTCCTTCTTTGTTTTCAGATAATGCTCCATCATCGGCGATAATTTTCCTGCCATATGTAAGTCTCCTCCTTCTCCGAATTTAATAAGGATCGTATAAAAGCACAGAAGCTCCGGCAAGCATGTACG
>CAJFNT010000020.1 GCA_904395315.1 uncultured Clostridia bacterium | reverse complement strand
TGCAGATGTGGCGGAATTGGCAGACGCGCCAGACTTAGGATCTGGTGTCCCCGACGTGCAGGTTCAAGTCCTGTCATCTGCACCAAAAACAGCTCGTAAGCATAAGCCAACGAGCTGTTTTTTCATCAGTACCTTACACGGCACATTTATCGTTTTTCTATTGGTTGCCATGATTTCCATGATGACCTTGACCATGACCGTAACCTCTGCCGGATCCATTCTGTGCTCCATTATTTCCGCAGTTTGTTTCGTCTCCGGTTCCTCCGCCTTTACCATTCTGCATTCCCGGATAATACTGTTCACCGATATAACTGCTTATCCTGTCGCGTATCTCGCGCATAGGCATATCTCTTATCTCTTCAACCGTTACTGACGGATCATACTTTTTAAGCTCCGTATATGCCAAATACTTGCCCGGTGTAAGTCCGCAGTCATGCGCAGCTTCGGCATCCTCATCACTTATCATATAGCAATGCATGCCTGTGCCTCTGTGGCAGTTTTCCACCGCTGCAACTATCTCGGAATTCTTTTGCCGGTCTCCTCCCGATACACCGACAACCACATCAGCGCCGCTATCCGTATACTCGCGTACCGTATCACTGCTTAAAAGCGTATCTACCGCGTCCGTATAACTCATATTCTTGATATCAGAATTTTCCGCTATCCTCTCTCCGTCCTCATTGTATCCCTTAACGCTTACGACTCTGTCAAAGCGGTTGATGCCAAGCTCAACAGACGGATTAATATCAATACTGAGAGCATACACCGGCGTAAAATACACATTCCATCCCACAGCGCATGCCGCAAATACCGCCGCACACGCCGCCGCTGACACAATTGTCACCAATCGCGGTCTTCTCCGCACGCCTTGCTGCGTGACAGCTTTAAACACAGCTTCCTTTGTTTTTGATTTTAGCTCCTCATCGGCATGAATACCGCTAAGAGCATTATGTATCATGTTCAAAATCATCACCCAGCCTTTCTTTCAGCGCCGATCTCGCGCGCGCAAGATGAGTATAAACAGTATTCTCACGCCGATGCAAGATCTTGCCTATCTCTGCGGCGGAATAACCTTCATAATAATACAGATAAACCACATCTTTATATTTTTGAGGCAATTCTCTGACAGCCTCTATCACATCGTCATAAGCGCTGTCTGTTTCCGTATGCCCTGCCTCGAGTTCCCTTATATCCTCTAAAGGCACATTTCGTCTTCTGTATGAACTTTTCAATATGTCTTTGCATTCATTGACAGTTACACGTATTATCCATGCCTTTTCATGCTCCGGAGTTTTAAATGACACGGGGCTGAGGACGTATTTGATAAATACATTTTGAAACACGTCCTCAGTGTCGGTATAGTTTTTGAGATACATCATGCACAGCCTTTTAACAGTATCGGCGTACACTTCAATAGCTCTGTTTGCCTCCTGTTCACTTCTCATAGTATCCCCCCGTATCTAATCGGTCTTATCTGCAGCCGTAACCTCCATGACCGTGTCCATATCCGCCATGATGGCCTCCACCGTAATTGCCGCAATATTCTCCGCAGTTTCCGCAGCCCTCTCCATTGCAGTAATCGCACACACCGTCATTATTTGCATCCGTATAATATCTGCCGTGTCCGCCGTGTGCCGCTGCTGTTACGGTAATGAGCATTGTTGCCGCTGCCGCTACTGCCAATACCTTAAATAAATTCTTCTTCATGATGTTTTCCTCCTTTGCAAAGATCATTCCGGATAAGATATTTTTAAGCGCTTTCATATATAATACGATCGAACGATCTATATCCTTTCACTATTTTAAAACTTTTTTAATTCTCAGCAAATCGGGTCACATCTTTTTATATTATACAGCAAATCACAGCAAGTTTCAACAGTATTCACACTTTTCATCCAATATCTTATACATATCTTGTTTGCTCAACATCATCATTCGAATTATATGACTTTATATAAGAGATCAGATCCATCTAAATTCTCAAAAACACATTGCGTTGCTTTCCGCTGCAGATCATATAAAACACCACTCCGACCGCACACACAACAACCTCCGTCGCAGGAAAAGCCGACCATACACCAACCATACCCACAACAGCTGAAAGAAAGAATGCCGCCGGTATTATTACCGCAAACCCACGCAAAACAGAAATTATATGCGCCGGCAAAGGATACTCTGTGGACGTGAAATATGCCGACACTATAACGTTAAGACCGGCAAACGGACATGCTATAAAGTACAGCTTAAGCCCCTGTTCCGCGATACGCTGAAGCTCAGCATTCCCCTCACTGTTGAAAATACCGGCTATCGGTCCCGCAAAGAAAAATACGGCCGCATATACAACGACAGACACAAATATCACGGCAAGCACCGCATATCCAAATACAGACCGCATATCATGATAATTTCTTTCTCCGCAGCTCTTGCTGAGTATCGGCTGTATCCCCTGAGCAACACCTGTATATATCGATATTATTACAAGCGAGATATTTGCTATAATTCCGTATGCGGCAACGCCGATATTTCCTTCAAGCCGCATTATTATAGAATTGAATACTATCATGACCACACCGGATGAGACCTCCGTCACCAACGATGGGACACCTCCTGAAAGTATAGCGGCGATTGTTTTTAGATCTGGCGCTGTTTTTGCAAGCCTGAAACCGTTTCTTTTCTTTATAAAGTAAACTGACAATATGATCATACTTATTATCGGAGCCAGTCCGGTAGCGAACGCGGCGCCGAATATCCCCATTCCGCACGGAAAAATGAACACCCAGTCCAGAACAACATTGGACAGACTCCCCGCGATCATGGCGGTCATAGAAAGCTGTGGAGATCCGTCATTTCTCACAAAGCAAAGCAGGACATTATTCATTATAAATGCCGGCGAATACATCAGCAGCACCTTCAGATATGTCACCGACATATCAAAAACATTTCCATCCGCCCCGAAAAGCGATATTATCGATTCCTTAAAAAATAACCCTACTGTAATAAACATCACCGCAAAGAGCGCCGCAAGATATACTGTATCAGTAAAAACATTAGACGCTTTTGAGGAATTTCTGCTGCCCAATATAGAGTATTTTATTCCTCCGCCCATACCGATCATAAGTCCGCTTCCATTGATAAAGCTATACACAGGTATTGCCAGATTAAGAGCCGCTAAACCGTCCGCTCCCAAACCTTTTGACACAAAGAAAGTATCTGCCAATATGTAACAAGATAGTCCTATCATACCCATGACATTCAATGACGAATACTTAAAAAATTCCCCCAAGATTTTTTCGTTCTTCATAGTCCTTAAATTCCTTTCATGATATAACATAAAAACCGTGTTATTATAACGGATATCTACCGGAAACAGACGAGCATCCGGCAAATATTTTTTACGGGCCGATCCCCAGACCATTATCGCCCGTTTATTTTTCTTTTCCTTGTCAGCTCGATAGCTTCCTTGCCGCTTATATGCTCAACTGTCATTTCCATCATGCAAAGCGGAGCCCATTCACGCTCAATAGCCGCCTCTCGGTTCTCCTCACTGTCATACGGAGCATATTTTAACGCAAGCATCTCGATCGCCCTGCGTTTTTCCTCTGCATCTTCAAGGTGCCTTATTTCCCCAAACACAATAATGCTTTTGAAATATGTTGTATATTCCTCCGGAACTATCTCATCACT
The DNA here is from genome assembly GCA_904395315.1 of uncultured Clostridia bacterium. Taxonomy (GTDB): domain Bacteria; phylum Bacillota; class Clostridia; order UBA1381; family UBA1381; genus Ornithomonoglobus. The sequence continues at coordinate 6,364 of CAJFNT010000020.1, read as the reverse complement.
GCATATAATGCAAAATGAAGCTTTTGGATTTTTTCTTACCGCGTCAACTTTATAACCGCTTTTGGCGCTGTGAAAATATATCTTTCCATTGTTGTACACAAAACTCAACGGTACCGCGTATGGATAACCATCGTCACCATTAAGCGCCAATACACCGGACGTTGCCCTGTCAAGCAGCTCCTCACATTCTTCTTGAGCAAGCTTCTGATTTTTTCTTCTCATTTCTCTAAACATAATAATTCCTCCAATAAAAATAAGTGATCACGAAACGCCGCCGCATTCCTGATTCCCCAAAAAAATAAAAGCATTGATCTCGTATCTTCATAGGCCTACCGATACGAAATCAATGCTTAATGACCTACCCGGCGGCAGGTCAGAACGTATTTATAATATCATACCCAAAACACTTTGTCAAGCGTTTTATTCCAAGACATACACAATGCAGTCACGTCTTCCGAATTTAGCCGCCTCTCCCATAGACGTGAAACACAGATCTATCTTATTTCCCTTTATAGCACCGCCGGTGTCTTCCGCCATCGCAACACCGTAAACATACTGACCATCAGCGCTTACGACAAACAATTTTGATCCGAGAGGTATAACGCTCGGATCCACGGCTGCAACACCGTAGCGAAGCTGTGTACCCATAGCGGTTACTGAATATCCTGCATTTTCAGACGGAGAATTTGTATAAGCGGTCCCGCTCATCGTTATTTTCTTGGAATACTTATATCCGTTTATAGTGCCTCCCGATTCAACAGCAGACGTGGGAGCAGCTGTGGCGGAAGATGCCTTCGCTGACGCTGTCGGCGCAGCTGTGGGAACCGGTTTCTCCTTTGTGCCTTTCTTTATCACTTTATTGACCGGTTCGGCAGTCACAGTTTCACTCTCTACTGTCCTGCTCTTCTCAGTACCATCTTCATATCTGCTTACTTTATAAGTAATTGCTTTTATTCCGGCGGATCCTTCTACGCTTACAGTTTCTTCTCCGACATAGTTTTCCGGATCATCCTCATAAACTGTCTCAAACGGTATTTCTTCCTCAACGGTCTCATACTCGGTATAAACCGCTTTCAGCTCCACTGTCTCGCTTTCCGCGATATTGGCACCGTCCAGATTTATTTCATCCTCCTCTTTGGGAGAATACCCTGCCTCCTCAAGAGCCTGATGTGTATCCGCGCTTGTTACGACCACTGTCTCTTCGCTCGAAGGAGTTACTACTTTTATTTCTTTTCCGCGTCTCACCACTATTTCCTCATTGTCTCCCAATTCGGAATCGGCTGACTTGTTTACTTTATCTGTATTGCTGATTTCGATCCCTTGCTCTTCCAATGCGTCTGCCACATCATTCGCGCGGGTCGTGACAGTCCTTGATGTGTTTACACCCTCAAATTCATTTATCTCGGTTATTGTTATTTCCTTTGCCGAAACTGTATAATACGCTCCCATAGTTGCGGTGCATATTGTCGCCAATGTAATAATAGTACATATCTTTCTTCTGAATCTTTGCTTGCGTTTCTGACGGCGTCTTCGATCTATCTCTGCCAACCGTTTCTGCTTATAAAGCTCTTCAAATTCCATGTAACATTCTCCTTTCAGCATGTTACATTATACTACACAATTATTACATTGTCAAGACTTTTATTACAGAAATATTACAAAATATTTCGTTAATATTTCATTAAGTATCTGTTATATTGCACACCTAATATGTTTAAAACTGTGCCGATCGGAAATAATATCTATTGCTAACACAAACAGGAATAGTTTGCAATAAAAAAACGGCATCCGCCGCAAAGAAAGGTGTAAATAAAACTATGAAAGATATGATGAAAAAAGTTGTTATACTTGATAATCTTGCGTCACCATACGTGCATCAAGCGATAATAGTTATGCGTGATTACGATCCGAGACTTGAATCCAGGGCAGTCATCGAAGCAGAGCGGATCGTAAACGCATATCTTGACAATATGAAACTGACCTCCGAACACAATCGCTCTACTTCGAAAAAGAAAAAAAATATTCTGCTCTATGCTCTGTGCGCGCTCATATGTGTCGCGACAGCCGCAGCTGTTATTTTTCTGTAAAATAATCGTCCATATATTCGGTGCTTTCCCTGTATTCCCCTTCTTTCTCCGAGGCCGATGGATAACGCATCTCGTAATATATATGACGCCCCTCATCTGTCATGCCGCATCGATGATATGTTTCCGAACCGTCAGATATTGTTATACTGTACCAATCATCTCCGGCAAGCGACTCTGTCACCGTCCCCCTTATCGTATCGGAATATGCCTTCATAAGATCTTTTGCGGGTGAAGATGTATCCTCTTCATACACTTTTATTACAGCATCGCTGTCTATATCCTTTAAGGACAGATACGCTCCGGTATCCCCGGCTTTGCTCTCATACCCTCTCGGATAACCGAAAGTCACGCCGTCTATATTTGTCTCAATATATCCATCGGCATTTGGACTTACTGCCGCTGTGCCGCTGACAGGCGTTATCTGAGGCATCGGCGAACCGGGATTTTCACCTGCAATAGTCACTGTCTGTACCGGTATAGCGGCTGTGGCCGATGGTGTTGGAACGGCGCTTGCGCTTATAGAAGCAGTGTTAAAATCCGATGTGTTTACATAATACATATAGACAGCAACACCGCTCAATATCCCCAACACTATTATAAGCACTGCAACAGCCGCCGCATTCTTGCGACGTCTGCGCTTTTTCTTCTGCATATTTTTCAGACGCGCCTGCACCTCATTCGCTTTTTTACGAGCCAAACGTTCCTCTTTTAATTCCTCTATCAGTTCCATCTTATTTTCCATTTTTCGAACTGACATGTTACATCTATCACAAAACCGTGCATCATCCGGGAGCTTTTTACCGCAATTTTTACAATACACTGTTTTCCCCTCTATTCATTCACATTTTCCCACACAGACCCGCAAGGGCAGACAGTAGGTAGCTCAATTATACTACATATCATTCTTAATTGCAAGGGCTTTTAAAATTTTCAGCACTTTTTATAAAACCATACATTTTTGTTCCAATTCTGCACTCAAAAAACACCTCGGAGCAAAAGCTCCAAGGCGTTTAAAGTGATCAGCAAAATTTATTCTGCCGGTTCTTCTGTTTCAGCAACATAAGGCTGCATGAAGTTATTCCATACGAAAGTTCTTGTGTTTTCAGCATCCGACGGAACTACAGTTGAAGGATCTTCAACTTCTTCAGCTGTTATGTTAGTAAGTATGCCGCTGGCATCATATGTAGCCGTGTATACATACCATGTCTCCGGTATAAGCGTGAGAGCATTGTCTGCTCTGAATGTTGCAAAGTTGTCAACATATGCCGAAGGTGCCTCAGCAGCTGTAGCGCTTACTGTGAAGCCTGTCAAAGCCTTTCCGTCAAGACCTCTTGCCGGAAGTCCTGTCAGCTGCGCAGCTACTTCTGTTACCTCTGAAGGATCATCAACATTTATTCGATAAACAGTAACAGTTATCGTTCCTGTGCTTGTGCTTGCTGTCTCTCCTTCGCTAACGGCATTCTGCGGAGCCTCAACGAGAACTCTGTACCATGTGCCTGCAGCAAGAGTATCGTCAGCTGTTACCACATCATTTGCTCCCTGACCTGTAACCGCTGAAAGTGTCACCTTACCAAGATCACTTGCTGTAAGATTTATTGTAGACGCCTGTGCATCATTATTTCCTACAGGAAGTATAGTTAAAGTTGTTCCCTTGTCAACATATGCATCGAATGCGGCATATACAGAATATCCTCTTACATTATCACTGTATGCATTTACCGTTATTCCATCTGTTGTTACAGCTGTAGCATTTGCATGATTGAGTACTTCTTCTGATCCTGCAGCGAGACTATCTATAGCCGCGCCTTCTTCAGGCATAAGCGTCAAACCGCTTCCGGACTCTGTAGATGCAGGCTCCGGAGTTGTCTCAGCTTCAGGAGTGATATCCAGTCCGCCTGTTGCTCTGAATACAGCAAGGTTATCGATATAGGCCTCACCTGTTACAGCGTAACCAAAACTTGTAAGACCTTTTGTAGCAAGACCTCTCGGCGTAAGCCCTGTCTGCTGCGCGGCTATTTCCGTTACCTTTGTAGGATCTGAAGCATCTATTCTATAAACTGTATATGTAAGATCATTCGTTACAGGTGCATCAGATGTTCCGCTCTGCGGCACTTCCACAAGAACTCTGTACCATGTGCCATGAGCAAGTGTTTCCGGAGCCGCTGTCACAACACCATCTTTACCTATTGATGATACCGTAACAACACCCGTATTATCCGATACAAGCTGCATAGTTGCTGCCTGTGCTTTTCCTGAATCGCCGTATGGTGTAAGAGCGAAGCTTGAATCAACACCTACATATACATCATATATAGCATAGATAGAATATCCTCTTGCACTTGCTGAATATGCGTTTATATCCGTATTTCCGGTAGTAACTGCCACACCTGCAGTTGCATGATTGAGAACTTCGGCTGTCGTTGCCGGAGCAAATGATGCTATTGTCTCTGCCGCATTTTCCGGAACAAGATTCAATCCACTGCCTGCGACCTCTGAAGCAGGCTCCGGTGTGATCGTTGCAGCGGGCGGAGGTGTTGTGATAGTCATTGAACCGCCTGTCTGGATAACGATGTTATCTATATACGATGTGTTCGGTGACCATGACAAGAACGACAATGTTGTAAGCTGCTGCTTATCTGTTGTGATATTTCCTTGTGCTATTACAGCTTCATCAGCACCTGTTACCTCATATGTACCTGTTCCACTTGCCAAATCAACATCTACAGTTGTATGTATCCATTCATTTGTATTAGCATTTACGGCACTTGATCCCGGAACACCCTGTCTAAAGAGACCGGCATCTGAATAAACAACCGGAATACCGTCTGATAATACATATGTCATACGACCATCACTTGAAATATAAGCATCATAATCAATGATCACGTGTGATTTACCTGCTGTGTACTCGCTTAAATCCAGAGTTGAATATCCAAATCTGGTATCTCCGCTGTTAGTTGATGATCCAACGATCTGCATAACATTTGTTTCGTTACCTACAGCTGATCCAGCAACAACAGTTGCAGCAACGCTGCGCTCTTCAACAGGTGTGATCGACGTATCATCAAAATCTATAGTTGTTGTAGCTTCGATCGTAGCTGCCGGAGGAGCCTCAGTCGGAACTATAGGTGTTACAGTCTCAGCATCCGGGACTTCAACCGTTGCTCCAGTGCCACTCGCCACTGACATTATTACAAGATTGTCAATTGAAACTTCCGGATAATCTCCTGAGCCTATTCTTGTATCAGCAGTAAATTTTGTAGGTCCAATAGCTGTAAGCGATGTTCCGGTAAGTGTTTGGTCTCCATCAACATACAATGTTGTAGTGCCATTTGCACTAACGATTCTTACATTCACCCATGAACCGGATGTAACTGTCTCAGTTGTAATATCCCCCAGTCCAGTAAACGAAATTGAGCTGGGATATGTAGTACCGCCATCTACTCCATCTGTAAGCATAAGATCAAAGTCGATTACAAGTTCTTCACCCTCATTTGCAGCATAATTCTCAAATCCTGTAATTGATCCTATACCTCTGCTCAAAAATCTATTTCTGAACATTGAAAGGTATTTATCTGATGAATCATCAGTTTTTTCAGTGATCATGAGAGCAGCTGTATCATCACATGAACCTTCGATTCCTACAGAAAGCTCTCCCAAATCCTGCGAATCAGGACTATTAAACAACCAACTCCAGTCCGCATTATTTTTGACGGATTCATAATTATCATCTGCTGTAGCAACTGCAAATACTGTTCCATCTGCAGTCTTTGCCGATGTTGTGTATCCATTGAAGTTGTCCGAATACAAAACAGTATCTTCAGCAAAAGCTGTCATTGCGAGACCGGAAAAAGCCGATCCTGCCATTGCAGCCGCGCCCAAAAATGAAATTAGTTTTCTGCTTTTCATTTTACACTCTCCCTTTATAAAATTTTACCCATATGATCTGCCCGAAACATGTCCGCGGTCCGCATGCGGTATCTCAGGTAAAAGCAGTAAACCTCTTAACATTATATTCTTGTTTACATGCCAAAATCTATATAGGCAATATATATCCACAAATTTTCCCGATGGAAAGCCATGCGGATGTTATTAACTTAATTGTATCATATTTAAATCATTTTTTCAATAGTTTTGTTGATATTTTAGCAATTTTAACATTTTCGTAACAAATATTTGTGTGTTTCGCCGATAGGGTAGACGGAGGGCGGTAGCCCTCCACCTCCCGTTGCACCGTACGTACGGGTCTCGTATACGGCGCTACACAACTGTAGATG
>CAJFNT010000019.1 GCA_904395315.1 uncultured Clostridia bacterium | reverse complement strand
TTCCTCCTGCCTATCCTTTGTTGCACTACATATTGTATCAAATTCTATGGTACTTTTGCAAGTGTTTTTTATATTTTGTACGATTTGAACAAATTTTTTTTTATTTATTGTGGTTTGTGCCACAATACAAAGCGGTTTTTTAAACATATTTTTGTCGATTTCACCGGTTTCACTGTCGACAATGATCGCTTCGTATCCACACCAGCCGTTTATACCTATCACCTCGGGATGATCTTTGTCCCCGACGATGATGATCTGATACCCATCATTATAATATTTTTCTACTATTTTGTGTATTTTTGCCACGAACGGACATGTGAGGTCTATATACTCCCTCGAGCCCATCCGCTCATATACATCCTTGCCGATGCCGTGTGCGCGGATGACCACACAGCAGTCCTCCGGTATATCCTCCGGTCTTTCATAGGAATACACTCCGCGGCTCTCAAGATCCTCTATGACCTGCCTGTTATGGATTATATCCCCGAGCGTCGCGATCTTCTTCCCTTCTCCGAGCGCTCTGTATGCCTCGTCAACGGCGCGTTTCACGCCGAAGCAGAAGCCGGCAGTTTTTGCAGTAACTATTTCCATCAGCCATCCTCCGGATCAGTCTTGCAGACTGTATATATTTTCGAGCACATTGTCGGCAAGCTCCTGTATCTCTTCTCCCGACATCCTGAGACCCTTGTACTCCTCGAACGAGATCGGCTTTCCGTATGTGACCGTTATCCGGCTCATGAACCTGTATTTGCCCGAAAGGTGCACCGGTATCACAGGCACTCCGCTTTTCTGAGCTATCAGCGCCACGCCGGGCTTTGCGCGTCTTCTCTCGGTGCCCTTTACTCTGCCGCCCTCCGGAAACATCAGCATCACACCGTTATCCTTGAAGATCTTGAACGCCGCCTTTATCGCCGCGAGATCTCCCTTGCCTCTGTGCACCGGAAAAGCTCCGAGCTTTCGTATAAGCGCGCCGAACACCTTCGGTTCGAACAACTCCGATTTCGCCATGAATCTCAGCTGCCTCGGGCACGTCAGAGCCGCCATGACAGGATCAAAATTGCTCCTGTGATTCATCGCGAGTATCGCCGGGCCCTCCGAAGGCACGTTTTCTTTTCCGACGGTCTTCAGCCTGAATGCAAAAAATAAAATAGTTCTTACCACAACTTTGCTAAATTTATATAACATCGGCTTCCTTCTCCCTGATCATATCCGTAACAGTTCTTACCGATTCCTCAAAAGTCATTGACGATGTATCGACAGTAACGGCGCCATCGGCCTTTCTGAGCGGCGACACAGCGCGTGTCATATCGTTTTCATCGCGCTTTCTCACATCGTTTTCTATATCGCTGTAGTCACATTCGATACCGCGCTCTAAATTCTCTTTATAGCGCCGTTTGGCGCGTTCGCTGACGGATGCCGTAAGGTATATCTTCAGCTCCGCTCCCGGCAGCACCGATGTGCCTATATCTCTTCCGTCCATGATGATCCCGCCGGACTCCGCCATCTTTTTCTGCTCCGAAACGAGCTTTTTGCGTACCTCCGGTATAGCGGCTACTGCCGACGCGCCCATCGACGCGTCCTCCGTGCGTATCCTGTCGGTGACATCTTTTCCGTTCAGGAACACGAGCTGTCTGCCTCCGTCATTTTTCAGGGATATGTCAATATCATCGAGCCGGGCTGTAAGCTCTTCACGATCCTTATCGATATCGATCCCGTTCTCTATGGCATATACCGCCACGGATCTGTACATAGCGCCTGTATCTATATATACATACCCGAGCGCGGCGGCAACAGTTTTTGCGACAGAGCTCTTCCCCGCTCCCGCGGGTCCGTCTATCGCAACTGAGATCTTATTCATAAAATTTACTCCTTAAAGCTTAAAATGATCTGATAAATCATCCGGCAAGATCCGGCCTGAGCACTGCCGCTCCGCCCATATACACATGCCTGAGACTGCTGTTCTGAAGCTCTGTATCCACATGCACCATAACGCGTATGCACATCCTTAGCGCCCCGTCTATATCGGGAGCCGCCATATCGAGCAGCGGGACATCGGTTATACCCATATCGCGCACCGCCGCCGCCGGGAACGCGCACGTAAGATCAGGCGTAACGGTAAATATGATATCGATCATATCCTCTGCATCCAAATGATTATCATCCATGATCTTTCTCATAAGTGACTTTACCGAATCAAAAACCGCAGCGCGCTCGTTTTTTTCTACCGTAACGGCGCCGCGAATCGCTCTTATCATAAGCTTTTCCCCTTTGAACTAAATTATAAAGCCCGCAGCCGGCGCTGCAGACTGAAAGAGCAAAGCGTGACAACACCTGCCTCTGTAAGTCTATTATAACATATTTCTGCTGTCAGCGCAACTGTTTTTTGGAAAAAACCAAAATAAAACCGCAAATATCACGATAAATGTATAAATTCCGTGATATGTATGACTTTTACCGGACAAAAAAAACAAGGACCGCATGATCCTCGTTCAAAAAAGAGCATGGTATGACCTCACGGATCCTCCGCCGGCTCATTCCCCTGCTGTGTCATCCTTATATCTGCAATGACAGCCGCAAGTGCATCACCCATCTGTTTATATCCGGCATCGGCAGGATGTACCCAATCCGCATTTACACTATACATATTTTCTGAATATATATTTGCTTTTGCCATATCTCCGGGAAATCCAGAAATAGGATCACATACAGCCAGCATTGGACAGATAAATATATTTTCATCTCTTCTGCAGTCAAAATTCCTCAGTATCGACATGCCTGCCATCTTTATACAGAAATCATACTGTTTCGCGCTTCCTGAACAGCCCATTCTGCTCCCCCACGCATATTGACCACCGCTGCACACAGGCATACATATGATAACAGCTATATCACTGCTGTATTCTCTTATGGAATCGACCATACTTTTCAGCATGAAAATATATCGCTCCAACGTGCTTTCCAACCCTTCATATCCGCAGAGCTGAAATTCATTGGCTCCGAATAATATCGACACCACATCTGGTACACAATCAAGATAGCGCTCAACATATTTTTTAAAGCTGAATACGAATTCAGGCGTAGCAGATTCCTCCGTATACGCGCCCTTTGAATAGCGGTACAACCTACCTCTGTCAAAGCAGACCATTCCGTCTTTTATATATTGCGGAATCATACCTGTATAGCTGTAATCCGTATTGCATTCCATGTCAGACACCTTATCCCAAAAGCTTCTGTTTCCAAAATAATCTTTTCCTTCACATCCTTTAGGAAACAAAAAAGGCGAAACACCCCAACCATTATCATTATACCTTTCAAAATACGCTTCACATGTCCATCCGCCGCGACCTTCATGTCTCACTCCGCATCTTACGCTCCTAAGCCCTACCGTATCTACATTGCGGGCTTTATCCGCCGCCTGCTCTATATATGTCTCTCTCATTGTCATACTGTCTCCGATGCAAAGCAACTTTATATTCTTGTGCTCTTTTTTTTCTAATATCTCGATCATGCACTTTTTACTCGCAGCAAGGACACCGTAATCAGTATATACCTTTATAGTTATACTGAATTTTCTCTCGATATTTTCAAAGTTATCCAATCGCCAACAATGACCTAGATTCTTTCCGTACCGGCATTCTACCTGTATATCATATTCTTCTGAATACGGATATATAATGTTACGATAATAAATGGAATACTCCTCTTTATCCCAGCATATTCCTTGATTTTTCGCATCTCTTAATATTGATATCCTATGCGGCAGCACGATAGATACCTCACTCATAAAGTTCACCGTTTCCTTTCAAACAAACTATACAGGCAACATGTGCCGCACTCATTACAAGGTATATATTAATATGCTGATTATTAAAGAAGAACAATAGAAACTGATTTAATTTTATTAGGGAGAGAGAGGCATTTTCAATATATACCCTGTAATCAGCACGCACATGCATCCATCGGACCATACGCGGCCCCGTCACATTATCCGCAGCGGGACCGCACCTCCTATATACTCCGGAACTTTACCGGAATAAATTTTACATCACAAATTTTATATTGCTGATCATTTCATCATAATTGATCATCATTTTGTTTTCGACACCATCAAGTCCTTCCACATATTCCACACACGATGCTGCCGCCGCGATACATTCATCGTCAAACAATTCTATCCGAAGCTCCGGCTCATAATATTTCTTCATTTGTCATGCCTCCCGTATAATCATCTGTGTCTGCTGTACCGTATTCTTCCACAGATTTGGTGCTCAGATATACTTCTATCCCCCCATTATATATATCTTGCGGGACATTGTTTATCTGGATACCTACATCCACGGTCCCTTCTCCAGAAATGGTCGAATCAAACATGATATCATATCCCATGCACATATCGTTCAAATCCTGCTTCAATATCACAGAACGATACTGTGTTTCAGCGCTTACGGAAGCAATAAATCCCACGTTAAAGCTTCCGTCTTCATTTTTATTGATCCCTCCTTCTTTAATAGGATCCATCTTCGTCTCGGCATTTGCGGGATCCACTCCAACAATGAAAGTCTTGCTTTCACTGTAACCATCTTCGGTCCCGTATCTTACCGTGTACGTTCCTCTGGAAGGGCTTTCCTTCAAGAAAAACTCTGCTGTCTCACCGAAACAGCTCCCGGACGCCTGATCTATATATACAGGCACATCGTTCGGATCCGCTATGAGAACGGTCTTATATACCGCCGCAGCGGGATCGGAAACCGAGTAATCTGTTTTATTATAAATATCCTCCGCTCCTCCGTCCGCCGCCAATGCAGCGGTACCGATAGACAACATTGCCGCTGCAGCGATACACATTGCCGATAATTTCATATTTTGCCTCCTTTTCTCTGTATTAACGTGTGATTTGCAAAACATTTGTGCCGCGATCGTCCATATTGGTCAAGCCCCCGGTCCTTATCGTATCGGGCACTATACTTTTTTATGAGACCGGCTGTACTTATCTGTACATCGGTCCGTATTTCCTGCATGCCGCATAATCTGCCGCCTGTGCATCCTCGGTACCGAACGCGGACCACGCATGAGGACGGTATACCTTTTCCTCCGGCACATTGTGCATAGTTACAGGTATCCTGAGCATTGAGCAAAGAGTTATGAGATCCGCTCCGATATGTCCTCCTATCGTTACGCCATGATTTGCACCCCAATTTGCCATTACACTGTACACGTCCTTAAATGCACCCTTGCCTGTAAGCCTTGGCGCGAACCACGTAGTCGGCCATGTCGGATCGGTGCGCAGATCAAGTTTTTCATGCACATCATCCGGAAGAACGCATGTATATCCCTCAGCTATCTGTATTACTGGTCCGATACCCTCAACTATGTTTACTCTGAGCATGGTTACAGGCATCTCAGCCTGTGTTTTGAAATGGCTCGAGAAACCGCCGCCGCGGAAATACTCATAATCAGCCCTGCACCAATCTGTGGCTTCCAGGCATGCGTTTATATCATCATCGGTCATATTCCACCATTCTTTTACTGTTCCGCAGCCGTTTTCGTCTTTTGACGCCCCTGTGCAGTCAAGCGCTGTAGCGCCGGAATTTATCAAGTGTATTATTCCGTTTGCCGCTCTTCCTGTCAGCTCTTTTCCTGAAACACGTTTTACAGCGTCAGGTGACCAATATGTTCTCACATCATGGAAACACGGAGCCTTTCCTGAAACAAGCGTTCCCAAAAGCATCGAGATACCGTTTAACGTATCGTTCTCTGTAGCCAGAGGCGTAGGCATCTTTTTACCGTTCCAATTGAATGATGAAGCCATTATCGCTTCGGTAAAATCGGCATTCGGCAGCCAGTCTGTCCAGTTTCTCTGTCCCTGGAAGCCGCCCGCTATAGCGTTCTTTCCGAGCGCCTCCTCATGCCAGCCCATTTCGTCCAGCTTCTTGTTTCCATACAATATATCATTTACTATCATCGTGAACTTGGCAATAAATTCCCAATCTTTATCCGGCGATACGACCTTCGATCTGCGTATCATCTCCGGCAGATCCTTTCCGGCGTTTTTATCAAAGCCCTCCCGGCAATTTGCCTTTATCCATGCGAGAGCCTTTTCATATTCATCCTTGTCATATATCTCAAGAGTGATCCTTCTCAATACCTCTGAAAGATCTACAAATTCAGCGCGTATACCCAAGTACTTCTGCATGAACGACATATCGCAGTATGACCCGGCAATGCCCATTGCCACTCCGCCGAGATTTACATACGCCTTGTCCTTCATTTGTCCTACCGCTACAGCTCCCTTTGCCCATCTTATCATCTTTTCGGCAACATCAGCGGGAACTGAATTGTCATCTATATCCTGCACGTCGTGACCGTACATTGAGAATGCCGGGAGTCCGCGCTGTGCAAATGCAGCCATTACCGCAGCAAGATAAACCGCTCCAGGACGCTCTGTACCGTTAAATCCCCATACCGCTTTTATCGTATTCGGATCCAGATCCATCGTTTCCGAGCCGTAACACCAGCACGGTGTCACAGCAAGAGTAGCGCAGACATTCTGAGTTTTAAAATAATCTGCGCATTTTGCAGCTTCCGCTCCACCTCCGATCGTGCACGGCGATATCACGCATTCAACCGATGTGCCGTCCTGATAATGGACATTTTCCTCTATCAGCTTTTTTGCTGACATTGCCATCGCCATCGTCTTTTCCTCGAGACTTTCCCTGACGCCGCCCCAGCGTCCGTCGATCGTTGGTCTGATACCTATTTTAGGTTTCATTGTTTTCTACTTCCTTTCCGTTTTATTTGTCTATACATGAATACACTACATTCCTCAGTCTGGGCTGATAAAATTCCTCCTGAGGATTTAGCATATGATGCGCGTAAAACACAGCCAGATTCAACTCCGTGTCCATTATTATATTAGCGCCCGCAGCGCCGCCCCAGCCGAACTCACCTATCGATCCGTTTGAGCCCGACAGCGCCCTGTCCGTCATGGTCCTTACGCCGAGTCCATAGCCATAGCCTTTCAGCCTTTTCCAGTTAAAATCCTTCATCTGCCGGCTGTCGAGCTGATTTGTCTTTAAAAGCTCCACAGTCCCGGGAGCAAGTATCCTGTTCCCGTTAAGACCCATACCACCGTTCGCCATCGCCGCCGCAAACGCAGCGTAATCCTTTACAGTTGTTATTATCCCGGCTCCGCCGCTGTCATAATCCTCTCCGAACACGAGAGAATTTTCACTTCCGGCGTCTCTCAGCACACCACTGCTGTGCTCGCTTTGCTGCATAGTTACAACATCTTTTTCACCGCCGCTGTCATAAATATACTGACGCGCCATAAGCCCTCTCTTTTCCTCGGGCAGATGATAACAGGAATCTTTCATATCAAGAGGATCAAATATATTTCTTTTTACATATTCCGAAAAACGCATACCTGATATGACTTCCACCGCAGCCGCAAGCACATCATGACAAAGGCTGTAGCTCCATCCCTCACCCGGCTCGAATTGCAGCGGATCTTCCGCAATGCACTTCGCCACTGTAAGTGTATCCATCCTGCCGTTGGTCAGTTTTTCTGCTTTTCTGAACGCCTGAGTCTCCGTATTGTATGAAAGACCTGCTGTCATAGTAAACAGATTCCTCATCGTTATAGGCTTTTCTGCTTTTTTCCTCCCTATCCCGATATACATATCCCTGTATTCAGGTATATATTCGTACAAAGGATCGGTTAGCAGAAACTTTCCGCGCTCATACAGCTGCAGCGCTGCTGTAACGGTCACAGGCTTCGAACAGGAGTAGATGTAAATAAGCTCGTTCCCATCGGGTCTGGCGCCCGTTTCAATATCTGTATGACCGGAACAGTATTCAAAAACTTTCTTCCCGTCCTTGTATACCACAGCGCTGTTCCACGGAATTATCCATCCCGTAAGACTGTCCATAAAATCTCTAAGCAACTCAAATCTCATAATCCTCACCTTCATACCGTCACGGTAACATCCTTATCATCAGCTTTTATAAACACTTTCTTATTCTGAGTGATAGTTATTTCATATTTTCTGCCTCTGTACATCCTTGTTACTTTAGCGGGCAAAAGCTCGTCCGGAAGACACGGATCGATCTCAAGCCCGTCCCATTTCGGTTTTATTCCGAGCATGTACTGTGTCACAGCTATATACATCCATGCCGCCGTTCCGGTAAGCCATGATACATTTGCCAGTCCGAACTTATCGCTTTCTGGTCCGAATATATTTGAAGCATAAACATAAGGCTCCGCCTTATATCTCCATTCGCCGGCTTTTTGCTGAGCGATCATCGGCAGAAGCTGATGATAATACTTGTACGCATTTTCAGGACGTCTCAATATACATTCGGCAATTATCGCCCATGTGTTTGCATGGCAGAAAACGCTTCCGTTTTCACCGCAGCCCTTGTTATAATATGTCAGAGGATCCTCCTTCGACGGATAATCCTTCATTGCCGGATCTATCTTCTTTATCCCAAGCTCGGTGTCAAGATATCTCTTTACACTGTCCATTGCAGTCCTGCCTTTATCGCCCATTCCGCTTATGACCGACCAGCTCTGCGTGTTGAGCCATATCTTTGCCTGAGGTTCTTTAGCGCTGCCTATGTATCTGCCCTCATCCGTGATACAGCGTATGTACCATTCTCCGTCCCACGCTTTTTCATTTACAAGACGTTTCTGTTCATCATAAATATCAAGATATACCTTTTCGTCTTCACCCTTTAGCTTCGCAAGCTCTGCCATCATTCTAAGCACAGTTCCGAACTGCATAGCGGTCCATATGCTTTCTCCTTTGCCTTTTCTGCAGACCTTATAAAGCATATCGTTCCAGTCGGAAGCGAGCATCAGAGGGAATCCGTTTTCACCGCGGTTTTTCATGCAGAAATCCACCGATCTTTTAAGGTGCTCCCATACCGCGGCGCTGCCGCCGTCATAGAACGGCACTTCTCTGTCAAGATAGCCGAGGCTGCCCTCCTCCATTATTATATGATAACAGCTCATTATCAGCCAAAGATGATTGTCACTGTGGATCCTTGTTACCGGCTCCCATCCCTCGGTGGGGAAGCAATAGTGATTGCAGTGTCCGTCCTGATACTGCTGCGTAAAAAGCAGATCGAGCTTATCTTTTGCACGTTCCGTATCAAACGGCACCATTGCAAGTATATCCTGCGCTGTATCTCTCACACCCACACCGCGGAATGTGCCGGTAGCGTAATAGCTTATATTCCTCGAAAACTGAAAATTTCGCTCCGCCTGATAGGGATTCCATACATTTATCATTGTCTCCGCATCCTTGTCCGGCAGCTCACATCTGAATCTGCCGAGATACTCATCCCAGTGTCCGCAGAGCTTTTCAAATGATTTTTTTACGAATCCCGCCGCCCGGCAATGAGATACAGACTCCTTTATGCCGTCCTCCGTCATAGAAGTGCCGAGAAATATATTTATCTCTCGCTCTTCTCCGGCGTTCAGTTCAATATCGAGCTGAAGCGCAAAACATGGATCTCCGCCGAAAAGCGTGGAGCCTGTGCATGATCCGCTCTCAACATTTTTCGGCATCTCCTCGCTCCTATATGAGCCAACGAACTCATCTCTGTCACAGTCAAACGATGTAACAGGCACATCGGCCGCAAAATATACGAGAGGTGTCTCATCCGGCTTCGGCTGATCCTCAACTCCGTACTTATATACAAGCACATCTTCGAGAGCATAAGCCGAAAGCTGATGCTTGTTATAGCACTGCCATTGCAGCTCACGCATAAATTCCATCATCCCCAGCTCAACATAAGGAAATATCTTTATCTTTCTGTCCCTGTCTGAGCTTAGCTTTATGTTCCATATAAGCGCATTCTCATATTCACCTACAAAATATGTGCTTACCGCTTTCAGCCCATTCTTTTCCGCCTCAAATCTTGTGTATCCCATACCATGTGCAGCCTGCCATTTGTCCGGCTTTGACGCGCATGGTTCATTTGTAGGACACCATACATCTTCTCCGTCTTTTATATATGTATAGAAACCGCTCCTGTCCGTAGGCAGATGGAAAAACCGGTAATGGTTTATCCTCCAGATCTGCGGTGACTTGTAAAATGCCACTCCGCCTCCCGCCTGCGATATCATGGTATGGAATGTCCCGTTTGAAAGATAGTTCATCCATGGTGTGGGCGTGTTATATTTATCTATTATGATCTCTCTGTCCTTGAACCGATACATTGTCAAAATCCTCCCAGATCGTCTTTTTCAAATACTATCATTTGATGACATTCAAATTTGTCAACAGTCACCTCTGCGCGTCCGTTTTCATATGTAAACGGTAGCTCATGCCCCTGCGGTGCAAGATACACACGCTTCGGTCTTCCTCCTGTCATAACGCTAACAAAAGTATCATGTACGGGAAGGATATCCTCTATAACCTCAACGCCGTTTCCGCGCTTTACCGGGCTTGCATACAGGATATGGCATATATATCTGCCGGACTGCTCGGAAAGAGCAGCCACTCCCTGTGCGGGAAGGTCTGTAACGAGTGTCTTTGAGCTGCTGAGCAGTCTGTCAAGCGCAAAGGTCACCATCTGCTTGGCTGCAAGACTGCCGCTCGTACCGTAATCACTAAAAATATTCCATGCGATGTATATACCGTCTCTGCCCTCAGTCATACCGCCTCCGCCGTATCTCCCGCTGTCGGGAGTATGCTGATGTGAACAGAAATGTTCTCTTGTACGGTTAAAATACGGATCTTCACGGATACCAAGTTCTGTTCCCGTACAGCGTATCTTTTCACCGCCTCCGTACATAACATAACCGGTGTCTCCCATTCCGTTTATTTCGGTTTTTGGTCTGAAATAATCCGGACAATAAGGATTTTCTCCTTCATGTTCAGCGCCGAGATCAAAGCAAAATTCATCTTTATCTGATTTTAAACCCGCTTTTCCTGTGGCGAAGATCTTACCTCCGTTTTTCAAAAACCGTCTGAGCTTTTGCTCATATCCTCCGTCTATCCTCACAACATCCGGCAATATTATAACTTTATATTTGTCAATATCTGATTCCAAATCAACTATATCGAACAGATATTTTCCTTCAAGCATTATCCGCGTTACGCCGCTCCCCACAGAATCCACCTGTGTTGTCTGAGCGGTACTGAACTCATTTCCGCATGCCTCCGGGCTTATCACCGCAATATCAGCGATCTGCTCCGCGCCTTCAAGCCAAGGTTCCTTTTCCTCCAGCTCCGCATATGCAGTCCCTATAAGTCCATACGTTACCGGATCCATCCTGCCGTCCGGGGCCAGCTGATCGCCTATCGAGCTTTTTGCGCCCATTGCCGCTGCGAGCGATACCTCATAACGCAGCGCATTTGGATGCTTGAAACCTCCAAATTCTCCCCATGAGCTATGGAATTTTCCGGTCATTCCAAGGTACTCCATACCAAGCCCGCTGCAATATTTCGCAGAAAACGGAAAATGGTCATATCCCCATCCTCCCGTTGGCAGGCTTTCGATCTCCAGATGAGTATTATATCGAACAAGGTCTCGTCTTCCTTGACGGATATGCCCTCCGTTATGAAACAACGGCAGCCCCGGCTTATATTTATTTACTGCCACGCGGGCTTCATCGGCGTATCTTCGATATACCAACTCTGCATGCTCTGCTGCCGCTTTTTCATCATACGGATCCATACCCATGGATTCGCGCTCTCTTATGCAGTTCTGGCAATAACACGGCTGGACTCCGGCTATATCAAGAAATATACCATCAGCATCATAATTACGGCATACTTCCTCTATCTGTCTCATAAGCTTCTGTCTGTACGGGGATGCCATGCAAAGCCTGTGATATCCCGGCTCTGTAAAATCGCGCGCCCATGTAGTACTCTCATCCCTGTTTCTCACCAGCCATTCCGGGTGTCTGCGCGCCTCTTTTTCATCAAGTCCCGCGGATATATATACAGGTGTCTTTACACCTATATCATGGGCGGCATCTATCTGAGCGCCAAGCAGATCAAAAGTCAAATGAGGATGCATCTCGTTTTCGGAAGCAGGGTGATACGACCAGCCATGATGGCATTTTGCAAACAATGTTGCCGAATCCACATGTCCCTCTATAAGCGCGTCCTGAAATTGCTTTCTGCTGAATTTTTCTCCTATTCCCTCTATTTTTTCACTTGTATGAAAGTCAAGATTGACCTGCCTGAATCTCAAGCTCATCAAACCATCCTCCTGTCATCTGATGTCTATAGAATATATATCTGCCTTCTCATTTCCGTTGGTTGAAAGCAGCGTAAATCTTATCCCATACGCTTTTTTTCCCACCGCGCGTTTTACAAGTCTCTGATGGTTGTTCTTTATAATGTCTGTCTTATGGAAATTCCCTGATCCGTCCATCAGCTCTATCATCATATCTTTTACAAGCGTTTTCGGCACATTCAAAGCCGGATTATCCAAAAAAACATTGCATATGCTCATCTTTTCTTTTCTGAACCGTCCCGCCCCTGTAGTTTCACGGTTAAGATCACTGTTGAACACAAATCTGATCTCGTTTATAAGCTCTTCTTTTTCAAATGTAAACGTTATCGTATCTCCGTCTCCGCCGCTCCAGCAGTTATCCTCATCGCCGCGCCCTCGCTCAACACCGTTGAGAAGCTTATACACGTTTTTGCCTGTTGATACAAGCTTCGCGCCTTTTGTCAGCTCTGACATCTCCTTTTTATCATATGGCAGCCAGCAGTCATCATCCATAAGCGTTTGTTTTAATTCCGCAATATGATTTTTGTATATTCCCCGCGGAGTCTCATTTTCGCGGACAGCTATCGCCGCCGCCGTTCCTACAGCCTGTCCCAAAAGCGCGCAAGTAGCCATTACTCTTGTCGCACTCATTGCAGTATGCGTAACACTGATGTTCCTTCCCGCAAACCATAAATTATCAATATTAACGGAATATATGCATCTATACGGGATACCGAATGGTGACGGTGCTGGATGAAATATATTTGGCTTTTCTCTTGTATTTATACCTGCAGGATCATGATCATCCATGGTCCATCCTCCGTATGCAATGACGTCGTCAAATCTGCCTCCGCTGCTTACATCGCCCTGAGTCATGATATGATCGCCAACATATCGTCTGCTCTCCCGTTTTCCCGGAAGGAATCCGACAAAATCAAGTTCCCAGTTATCAGCATCATATTCACCGCTGTTCTTTACAAAATCCCATATACCGTAAGCGACCTTTATCAGCTCATCGCGTATCTCCTCGGTATCGCCTATCGCGTCCTGTTCGCCGCCCAACTCCATATACCAGAAATTCTCTTCCGGATCATCCATATCCGGCAGTCTGTACGGAAGATCTTCTTTTGTAAATTTACGAGCCCATTCCGGCGCTATGTATTTGTGCGGTTTATCTGTTTGTCTGGCCTGTATCAGGCATGACATACCCATCGTCTTCTTATCCGCCGTCTCAGGAGCTATGCTTTCTCCGAATTCACTCCTCGGCTCTCTGCCCATACGATATTCCGCACCGCTGAGCGGAGCAAGGACACTATCCCCTGAACAATCCGCAAAATATTTTGCCTCAACTGTATGAAACCGCTGAGTCGTTGTCTGCCATCCTGTTATACTTATTATTCTGTTTCCGTCCATCTTTATATCGTTGCATGAACAATTGAGTATGGGCGTTATATTCTTTTCATTATTTATAAGCTCAAACAGTATACAATCCCACATAGGATATCTCCTGTACGGATTTCTGTACAAATTTTCAAGCGCGATCTCTTCTATGATGCCGGTCTCACGGTTATTGTCGCCATGAGCGCCGCAGACCCACATCCTTATCTCACTTGAGGCATTTCCTCCGTATACAGGTCTGTCATGCATAAGAACGACCTTTATACCGTGTCTCGCCGCGGCAACCGCCGCACACATACCGGAGAGACCTCCTCCAACTATACAAAGATCCGCCTTATGTTTGATATTCCGAAAAACCTCTTTCATTGTAGACCTCCATAGATAAAAACAATTAAATAAACTCAACAATCAACGATTCGGCATATTAAGTTCAAAATTCAAATATCAGCTCCGTGATACTCCCTCTTCCTTTGCTGCCGTATTCAATATCAAGAGTGTACACAGTTTTAACACTATCATAGCCATTTTGAAAAGTATGTTCTGCCACAGAACACGCATATACCGATGTGTCATATAAGAGTTTAACATCCCCTATTTTCATTCCTCCCGCGCACGGTTCCGGCTTTGACTCTGTAACCAGACGCTCTGTTATGCTCCCGTTCCCGGATCCGAATACCGCTTCATCTCTCAAAACAATATATCTGTTTTTGAATATGAAATCTCTTTTGAGCAAACTAAGATCCATATCGTTATATGCCTTTTCGAACCGGATCGAAAGCCCGTCATCATCAGCTTTTATTATCTCTCCTTTATGCTCAGTCCCCTCCACCTGCAGTCCTCCGTTTATCATCGGCACACTGTGCGCCCTTGACGACGGAGCAAAACTGCTGTATCTGCCATTCCCAAAATATTCCGCGGTATATTCGCCTCTGCCCGGATCGGTAACAATGCAATTACCGCCAACATTCAGAATAAAAGCACCTATATCGTTATGATTGTGTGACTCATTATTGTTTCCTGCCTTCGCCGCAAATTCATATGCTTCCGTCTTCTTTATATACCAAGCAGCATCGGCAAAATAATAAGTCCCCCACTCCGATCCACCATTACACGTCCCTGGGCTTCGCCACGCAAAATCTCTCACGATATGCGCTGCTCTGTAACAGGCGTCATCATCAAATCCAAGAGCGCAGCCATCGTCTGCCGTTATCACTCCTTCATATTTCCGGCTCAGGAAACATGACAGTCCGCTGCGGTTTATAAATTTATCTCCGCAGTCTGAAAATGTAACGGTACGGTCATTAGAAAACCTTATTTTCTGTGAAAAAAACGCTATTGCCTTTGTTTTTGGGATACTAAACAGATCTATTTCACCATCTGTATACTGATACAATAATTCTGCAAAATATGTAAAATATCCAAAACCATATATCCAGTAGTTTATACCCTCGGTACAAGCTCCGTCATCCCCGAAACTATCAAGATAACACTGTAATGTTTTCAGCAGCCTCGGCATCACCGTTTTTATCTCATCCTCTTCAGCAAGATACAGAAATGCCGCGCCGACACTGCCGGCACATACCGCGGCCCAGTTGCTGCCGACCGTATCCCAGCTGTTCTTTCTTCCGCTCAGATACGGATCTATCACTCTCCGGCGCACTTCAAACTTTATCCTGTCCCTTACACGTCTATCAAGCCTGTTCCCCATGATATCCGCCGCCTCAGCAAGCGCAAATGCCGTTTCTGCGGCAAATAGATCTATATACTCGACACAAGCTTCCGGATCCGATGTCTCAGGAATGTGCGCGGGAAGCGCCCATGAAAACTCGTCCAACACTGCCCATATGATATTTTCAAGTCCGCGTAAAAAATTTTCGTCTTCATGATAGACCGCCGCAAGTATCGTATACGCGCACAGCTGCCTGCGATGTTCAAAATACTCATTTTCATATTCCTTTCGGCTTCCTGTTTCATAATATGTTATAAAGCCTGTATATGACAATGATTCTATTTTATCTGATATCGCTGCTCTCGCACGCTCAAGCTGCCTTTGCAGAAATTTATCTCGGCGTGCATTTTCGCCAATGCATGCTTTCTCTGTGAACAGATCTTTTCTCATGTTCAGTGCGCCTCCGTAAACTCAATCTATCAGGCTTGCAGTATCAACGCATTCAAGCCATGTCCTTGCCATAAGCTCATGCCCAGCATTTGTAGCATGTATACAGTCTATCGACCAATGCTCCGGCGGCGCTTTCACAAACGCCTCTTTAAACCGTTCTGCAAAAGGTACAAATACAGCCTTATATTTGTCAGCCAGTTCCCTTACTATATTCTGTCTCTCTACGAGCTGTCCGTTCCATATGTCCCAATCCTCCACAATGTCAAGTCCGGCCTCAGGCGTATCGTTCTCGATCTTAAACAAGAATGGTTCACACAGAACAAGAGTGAGTCTGTCATTGTTTTTAAGTGCCTCATTTATCATGAGCTCATATATCATACGGAATTTTTTCGCGTCAGCGCCCTGATTCATACGTATGCCGAAACCTATGTCGTTTACACCTGTCAGTATACTTAAAATGTTGCAGTCCACATTGAGCGCGTCCTCTATCCAACGGCTGTACGTATCAGCTATCCTGCTGCCGTTGTACGCCCTGTTATATACAACTGTGCCAGGATGATCACACATCAATCTTGACGCTATAAGATTTACATATCCGCATCCATATGCGCGTACAGGATCATTTCCTGTCCTGTCACGCCCACAGTCAGTCAGAGAGTCCCCCTGAAAAAGAATTTTCAGCATTGTTTATTCCTCCTTATCATCCTTACGAAGCCATACATATGCGCCGTATTTTCAGGCGCTGTCGAATGAAACAGCGTATACGGATACCTCAGCCCCGAAGTTTCTGTCGTTTCCGCAGCCACTTCAAGCAGGAACGCATCAGCATCTCTGTCTATACCCAACACTTCAAACGGTATCTCTGTTTCTTCTCCATCCTCAAGTGCTATTTTCGTCTTTCTTATTTCCTTAACCTTAGGTTCATTCCTAAATACATACGTTATCTCAGCCGGACATCTCAGCTGCGGCGCCGGAACAAGCTCACATCCGCGCTTCACATACGCGCACACCTCGCCGAAATCAGTCTCCTCTGCGGAAAATATTATCTCGCCCTCTCTGCGTTCGGCAGGAATCGCCGTATATATCACAAACTCAGACTCTGCTCCCGAAACATTTTCCATGGTAAGACTGCCATTTTTGATCCCCAAGCGCAAGGATCTGTCATTAATTCCATAGTAATTAACAAATTCAT
Source organism: uncultured Clostridia bacterium (assembly GCA_904395315.1). Classification (GTDB taxonomy): domain Bacteria; phylum Bacillota; class Clostridia; order UBA1381; family UBA1381; genus Ornithomonoglobus. The sequence goes on along the minus strand of CAJFNT010000019.1, from coordinate 240 downwards.
ATATGTTCCCCTGCTCACCGTCATACATCACAGCTTCAAGCTCTTTAAAAAGGAACGTGTTTTCTATCTCATTATTTTTATTTTTAATAAAGAAAACGTATTTGCCCGGCTGAAGCTCTGTCTCAAGCTCAAATACCGTGCTCATCCCCGGACCAAGATCGTAATCCATATCCGCTTGTGCGGCACTGTTTTTTGGAGAAACCGCAAGCACCGCTGTCCCCGAAAAGTGTTCTGATGTAT
>CAJFNT010000018.1 GCA_904395315.1 uncultured Clostridia bacterium | reverse complement strand
CGACGTACCCGCGTACGCCTTCGGGCAAGGGGCTGCGCCCTTCGTTTCGTCCGTTCTGCACTATTTTTCTAAAGCCCCACGAGGCTGTTGCAAACTCGATGAGTTTTGCAACAGCCTCTGATCGTGTTATAAGGAGAGTAATTATGGGCAAATTTGACGGCAAGCTTCTTGTATCCGATATGGATGCGACGCTTTTGAACAGTGAGCACAGAGTTTCCGAAAGGAACCGTGACGCGATAGAATACTTCATGAGCGAGGGCGGCAGGTTCACCGTGGCGACGGGACGCATGGTCCCGGCTGTGAAAGCGTATTTTTCGCAGATGCGTATAAACGCGCCCGCGCTTCTGCATAACGGCGCAAAGATATATGATTTTAAAGATGATAGGGCTTTGTTTGAAAAATTCATAGAGGAGCCGAGAAAAAATGCTATACGCCGTGTGCATGACGAGCTGCCGGAGATCGGCCTTGAGGTGTATTCGGAGGAAAAAGTATATATCTACCGTGAGTGCTCCGAAACAGAGCGGTTCAAAACGCGCTCCTACGACGTGACATACTCATTGCCGGAGGATGTCTGGCACAAGCCGTGGATAAAGGCGCTGCTTATAGGCGAGCGTGAGCTCCTGGACAAATATGAGCCTATATACAGGCGTGAGTACGATGATGGATACTGCGTAAGAAGCGGGAGCATGTATCTTGATGTGGTGGCAAACGGAGTTTCAAAGGGAAAGGCGCTCACAAGGCTGAGTGAGATGCTGGGTATCGATAAAAATAATGTTTTCGCAGTGGGTGATAACATGAATGATATAGACATGCTTTGTGCCGCAGGACATGCGTTCGCTGTAGACAATGCGGAACCGGAAGTCAAGGCGGCTGCGGGGCGCACGATCCCGTCATGTGATGAAAGTGCAGTGGCATATATAATCGAAAAATACATAGACGAATAAATAGGACAGGCGCGTCACGAATGGGTGATGCGCCTGTTTTTATGGATCATGCAGTGATATTTTCGGTTATGTAATCTGAGAGCAGCTGTGCGATCCGGCTTATCCATTCTGCTGTTACATCGGGAGCTTTGTCCATGTAGTTCCTGTAAGCATGGAATGAGCCGTTGATTATCATTGAGAGCACTATGTCAAAGCCGATATTTTCTTTTAGATCAGGATACGTTTTGTATATGGAGTCCTTGATGTGCTTTTCAAGCTTCTCGGGAATAAGATGCTTTTCATTTTCAGAAAAGAGGATGTTTGTAAGTGCCTTGTTTGCATTGAATGCATCCATCATTCCTCGCGAATAAGAGGCGGGATCGGTGTACATACGCTCAGGATGCGGTATCTCGGCAAGAATGTCCAGCACGAGCTTGTCCTGAAGCTGCTCTGAGAGGTCGTAGATATCCTTATAGTGCAGATAGAATGTCGCCTTGCTTATCATCGCCTCACGAGCAAGCTCGGTAACGGATATTTTATTGAGCGGCTTTTTCGCTCTGAGCGCTATGAACGCGTTTATTATGGCCTTTTGTGTTTTTTGTGTTCTGAGATCCATGATGACAACCTCCATGGGAGCCTGAATGAGCTCCATAGTTCTGAGCTTATGTACAATATTAGATAATAGTCAATTAATTGTCTGATGACCAAATTTGAAAATTGATTTTATCTGTACAGTGGTCTATAATATTATTATAATACATTATTGTACGGGTGTCAATAAAATAAACGGAGGTATTTATGGATAAATATGATTTTTACACGGGTAATTCCTTTGACGCGTATGAATTCATGGGTGCTCATATAGCAAACGGCGGCGTTATGTTCCGCACATATGCGCCGGGTGCCGCGGCTGTATCTATCATAGGCGAGTTTAACGGCTGGGAGGAGCAGTCTATGGAGCGGGTCGATAACTTTTATGAGCTTTTTGTTCCCGGAGCGCGCGAGGGGATGATGTATAAATACAGGATACATGAGGGGAGCGGGCGCGTTATCGATCATTGCGATCCATACGGATTCGGTATGGAGCTGCGCCCGAATACCGCGTCGATAATCCGCGACCTCCATGCGTATAAGTTCAGGGATCAAAAGTGGATGAAGAGCAGAACGAACAGGATGACCGAGCCTTTAAATATATACGAGCTCCATGTCGGTTCATGGCGCAGGAAAGAAAACGGAGATTTTTATTCGTATACGGAGCTGGGGGAGCTGCTTATACCGTATCTTCTGGAGAACGGCTACAACTATATAGAATTTTTGCCGCTCGCAGAGCATCCCTGCGACGAGTCATGGGGGTATCAGGTTACGGGATTTTTCAGCCCGACTTCTCGTTACGGCACGGCGGCGGAGCTTATGGAGCTTGTGGACATGCTGCATCGGAACAACATAGGCGTAATAATGGACTATGTCCCTGTGCATTTTGCCGTGGATGATTACGGGCTGGCGTATTACGACGGCACGGCGCTGTACGAATATCCGAGCACGGATGTGGGGTACAGCGAATGGGGCAGTCACAACTTCATGCATTCGCGCGGAGAGGTGAGGAGCTTCCTGCGCTCAGCGGCAAATTATTGGCTCGGAGAGTATCATTTTGACGGACTTCGTATGGACGCTATACGGAATCTGATATACTGGAACGGCGACGAGGCGCGCGGAGTGAATGATGGCGGGGTGAGATTTCTGCAGTCCATGAACGATGGCTTAAGGAGCCGCCACAAAGGAGTGATGCTGATCGCTGAGGATTCCACAGCGTATAAGGGAGTGACTGCACCGACGGCCGAGGGCGGACTTGGATTCGATTACAAGTGGGACATGGGATTTATGCATGACACGTTCTCGTATTTCCAGAGCGACAGTGAGGAACGCGCGGCAGCGTATAACCGTCTGACCTTCTCGATGATGTACTTTTACGACGAAAACTATCTTCTGCCGTTCTCTCATGATGAGGTCGTACACGGCAAGGCGGCGGTGATACAGAAGATGAACGGAGATTATGACAAGAAATTTCCGCAGGCGCGCGCGCTTTATATGTATATGTACGCTCATCCGGGCAAGAAAATGAACTTCATGGGAAACGAGCTCGGACAGTTCCGTGAGTGGGACGAGTCACGGGAGCAGGACTGGTGCCTTCTTGATTATCCTGTCCACCGGGAGTTTGCACGGTTCATGCGTGATATCTGTCTTGTGTACATGAATCATCCCGCGCTCTATACGAAGGACTATCCGCGCGACGGCTTCCGTTGGTTGATCTGCGAGGACAACGGCTCATGCGTTTATGCGTTTGAGCGAGTTGGCGGCAAAGAGCGGATAGCTGCTGTCTTCAACCTGTCAGATACAGCGCGGACAGTGGAGCTGGAGCTGAAAGCGCGCGCACTGCGTCTCATAATCGCCACAGAGAACACTGTGTACGGAGGAGGGAAGAAATACGAAACGAATTCTGAGCTGCTTCCGGACGGCGGAGCGTTCAGGATAGAGATGCCTCCGCAAAGCGGATGTCTGTATGAGATACTTGCACAAGACAAGCTCTCAAAAACATAATGATTTTACGGAAAAAGTGCAACATTTTCGTTATATCCCACAAAAAGGATTGACACATTAAACTGCTTGTGCTACAATATAAATAATTGTAATATGAGGAGGTACTATAAATGGCAGTAACAAAAAAACTGTACGGAACGCTTCCTGGCGGCGAGAATGTATACTCATATATTCTTGACAACGGGAACGGTCTCAGCGTTGCCGTTATAAATTACGGAGGTATAGTGACAAATATTTTTGTAAAGGATAAGAATGGAAATATGCGCGATGTCGTGCTTGGAAGAGCTTCGCTCGAGGAATATCTCAAAAACGATGGCTATATCGGCGCGGCTATAGGCAGACATGCCAACAGGATCGCCGGCGGAAGATTCACGCTTGGCGGCAGGGAGTACAATGTCGGTATAAACGAGAACGGAAACAGCCTTCACGGCGGAGTTGTGGGATTCGACCAAAAGTTATGGTATGTGACTGAGATAGAGGACGAGAATGCGGTTGTGCTTACGTATACATCGGAGGACGGAGAAGAAGGTTTCCCGGGCAAGCTCGTCACGGCTATGAAGTACAGTGTGACGGATGACAACGCATTCCGCATTGAGTACCGCGCTGTGTGCGATAAAGAGACTGTGTGCAATCTTACCAACCACAGTTATTTTAATCTTAACGGTCATGAAAGCGGCAGCATATACGATCAGACGCTTTCGATAAATTCCGACTTTTACACTCCGAATGACGCGGAAGGCATGCCCACCGGTGAGGTGCTGTCGGTAGAGGGAACGCCGTTCGATTTCAGGGCGGCAAAGCCGATAGGCAGGGATATAAACGAGGATCACGAGCAGCTG
>CAJFNT010000017.1 GCA_904395315.1 uncultured Clostridia bacterium | reverse complement strand
TGCAATATCATGCTGTCACCATATGCGCTCCAGAACGAAGAGTCCCCAGCCCTCGTATTCTCTGCGGCACTTGAAATACATACGATACCATTTATCGAGCCATTCAAGCATACGCCTGTCATCAGGACTTTTTCTTATCTTTCCAATGGTTCGCTGTGCTTCCCATGATATATACCGCTCCCAATCGGCATCTGTGCCTGTTGAAAGCCATGAAACATACCAACCGCGCCCTGAGAACAGCTTATAAAGCTCATATAATGTATACAGCTCGCCTTCAAACTCTCTAAGCTCTTTAGGCGCGCTTTCTTTATTCAAAAAGCACTCGGCAATAACCAGCTTCCCTGTCGGATTTATAAACCGTTCAAGCATTGATACATGACCATCAATGCCGCCAAACAGATCACCAACGCCGCAAAGACAAGCAATATCGAATTTTTCATCAGTGATATAGTTTTGCACATCTTCCGCAATAAGTGTAATATTGTTATTGAGCTGATCATCATGCAAGCGTCGATTGCCTATGCTTATATATTCTGTACATCGGTCAACGCCTACTCCTTTTATATTAAAGTTCTCAGCCCACAACTTCAGCATCTCACCGTAACCACAGCATAAGTCGAGGACATGGCATTTTTCATCAAGTCCCAATGCTGTCCCCGCTTCGATTATCTTATCCGCCGGTGTCATGCTTATAAGATACTTGTTTTCATCATAAAATTTTAAATCCATTTTGCACCCCTCTTGATATTTAAGCGGACAAAACGGATATTTTGCCCGCTTTTAAACTCTATAACCTCTCGCAATAATCATTCTTTTCATCGTTCATCATCCCTTTCATTATGATAACTTAATTATAGCATACCGAAATACAAAAATCAATAAAATGTCATAAACGACAATCTTAAAATACTGTTTTTGCAAAACTGTACCCCTTTTTATAAAACCCTTGTTTTTCATAAAAACAGTGCGCTTTACCTCTTCGGATACCGCTGTTTACTGTGATCAGCTCCACATGATTTTCATTGAGATAGGACTCTGCTGTTTGCAATAATTTTGTACCGATTCCTTGCCGTTGGTATTCCTTTTTCACAGCCAACGCGATAATACGCGCTATTTTCCCTGAATATTCAAATGCAAGACCTATGTGCACTCCTATAAACGCAATGACCTCATTGTTATTTTCTGCTACAAATATGCAATAATTTTTGTCATCCTGCATTTGCTTAATCCTTAATGACAGATCGTTCTCTGCTACGTTATAGCCTAATTCACAGTTTATCAGTTCACATATTCCCCCAATATCATCACGGTGAAATTCTCTGAAAATCATATTTATCTGACTCCTTTAGTTCGCGGCAATTTCTTTTTTATAATTTATCAGTGTTAAATGATCATTGACAACCCGCGGTTCTCCGATCTTAACATATCCCAACTTTTCATACAGATGGCAATTGCCTTTCTCCTCAAGAATAGTGTCCAAGATCCAGCATTTGCAGCCGCTGTGAATGCTTTCTATTTCTTTCAATGCGGCTTGCGCGATACCTCTGTTTTGGTATTCCGGCAAGACCGCTAAGGCTGATACTTTACAAATATCACCTCTTGCAATTATTCTGACGGCTCCCACAGGTACCTCTTTGTCGAGAAAAACATATCCGCTTGTTCCCGGTCGCGTGTATTTCTCCAAAACCGCCTCTTTGCTTTCAAGATACGGGCTTGTATTTGTGTCATGATATTTATCGAAAAGTGGCTTGTACGCTTTGCGCTGTATATCAAACACAGCATCTATAAATTCTCTTTGAAATTCAATTACTTTTACACGTTCCATATTATCACTCATCCTTTAGTCTCTGCTCCAATTCTTTGAACTCCGGCATATCGCGCATCGTGTCAAAGCACTTGTCTTGGAGCTGCATATACAGCTTATGACAGTGCGAACCCTGCCAATGTTTCAGCACGCCTTGCGGATCAGCCTTGAGCTTACTCAGGAGCAATGATGTGTAATACCGTTCTTTATTCATTCTGATAAAATCATCTGTCTCCGCGGCGGCTTTCTCCGCAAGAAGAAGATTCTTCATTGCTTTATCGGTATCACCGATGAGACAGTAATTCTCTGCGATCCACCGATAATGCCAGTAAAATTTCCCGTTCAAAACAAGATGATTTCCGTCATCGGCAATGGTCTCGTATATCGTATTTGCGGCGTTATACATGCGTATTTTATCTTCACATGATAATTGCTTTCCGATACCGCGGCTGTCGCTCGCAAGATACGTTATCATCTTCCCGGCGTTATACGCCAAGAAAAAAATATTTTTACGCAGATGCTCCGCCCGCTCCGCTCCGGTAAGTATCTCACTCAGAAAAAATTCTCTTGACGAGGTTATCGACGGCATCTCATAAGCGTATTTCAATGCTGTCTTATGCTGTCCCATGTCGTTATATATCCGCGCTATAGTCTGCAATGCCGAGAAACGAATACTGTCTGTTTTACATTCTTCCAATATCCTATCACACAGCATAATTATCTCTGTGGAGTACAGATCGATGTTATCGCACCGATACAATGAACGGGCAAGATTGTCCATAAATTTATAGTTCCTCGGATATTCCGCAAGAGCGCGTCTCATGAGCTCTGCGCGTCCTTGATTGTCGCCCTTGGCGCAAAGAGCCTTATATTCAGCTTCATAGGAAGAAATTTTTTCATCATTGGTATGCTTGTCAATGTCGTATAATTCATCAATGCTTATATCAAAAATATTCGCAATAGATGGGAGCAGAGAAATACCAGGCAGTGAAGTGCCGTTTTCCCATTTTGAAACAGTCTGATACGTAACACCGAGATATTCCGCAAGACGCTCCTGTGTAATATTGTTTCGCTTGCGCAATTTCTTTATGTTTGAGCCGATATTGAGTCTCACCACGATCACCTCTCTTGTCATACTTCTATTATATCATAAGATCCGGGCAATGTGTACATACCGATCGGATAGCTGAACTAACCGAACGGTTGAGGATCTAAGAAAAATCCCGATACTTATCACAGCCCGTTGTCATTATTTCGGCATAAAAAGAAATGGGGCTGCTGCAAAACTCATCGAGTTCGCTACAACCCCACGAAAACCTTATCCTTGCTTTATAAAAGACCCAACCGGGCTTTTATACGCTGTTTCAAGCTTATTACGCCTGCTCAAGGAAATCGTTTATATCCTTCAAAAGCGCGTCAGCATCCATACCGTGTACCATGCAAGCCTCTTCGATCGACTCGCCCTGTGATGCCGGGCAGCCTACGCAGTGCATGCCGGCGTTCATCAGTATCTCCGCTATATCCATATTCATTGCGAGTGCCTCGCCTATAAGTGTCTCCTTTGTTACCTTTGCCATTATATTTTTCCTCCTTAATAAAGTACATTTAAATGCGGCATCATTCACCGCTGAAACATTTTTCGAACTCCTCGCCGGAGATCGTCTCTTTTTCAAGCAAAAGCTCCGCTGTTCTCACGAGCTGAGCCATATGCTCTTTCAATATACGCTCCGTCTCCTTGTAACGGCTTGTAAGGATCGCCTTTACCTCTTCGTCGATCTCAAATGCCGTGCGCTCGGAATATCCCTTTGAATGTCCGAAATCACGGCCGAGGAACACCTCACTGCCATCGTCATACGACACCGGCCCGACTTTATCGCTCATACCGTATTTCGTGACCATATCCCGCGCCACCGCTGTCGCGCGCTGGATATCGTTCGACGCTCCGGTGCTTATATCGTTCATTGTCAGAGCCTCTGCGACTCTTCCGCCGAGCATCACAACGATGCTGTTGAGCATTTCCTTTCTGGACATGTACATCCTGTTGTCCGATTCGGGCAGATACATCGTAAAACCTCCGGCTCTGCCGCGCGGCACTATAGACACCGTTGACACCTCCTGATCGGTATCGACAACTCTTGCGGCTATCGCATGTCCGGCCTCGTGATACGCCGTGAGCTTCTTTTCTCCCTCCGACATTATCTTCGACTTCTTCTCCGAGCCCATCATGACTTTCAGATTAGCCTGCTCGATATCGCCGTTGGTTATCTTTACATGCTTCTTCTTTGCCGCGGTTATCGCTGCCTCATTCATGAGATTGGCAAGATCGGCTCCAGAATATCCGGTCGTCGCCTTGGCGATCTTTTTGAGGTCAACGTCGTCAGCGAGCGGCTTCGTTTCGGAATGTACACGCAATACAGCCTCTCTGCCGCGAACATCAGGATAATCCACAACTACCTGACGGTCGAAACGTCCAGGTCTCAAAAGCGCCTTATCGAGTATATCTGGTCTATTGGTCGCGGCGATGATTATAACTCCGTCATTGTCGCCGAATCCGTCCATCTCTACAAGAAGCTGATTCAGCGTCTGCTCACGCTCGTCATGACCGCCGCCCATACCGGCGCCTCTTTTACGGCCCACAGCGTCTATCTCGTCTATAAAGATTATACACGGCTTATTCCGCTTGGCCTGCTCGAACATGTCTCTCACTCTTGACGCTCCGACTCCGACATACATCTCCACGAAATCCGAACCGCTTATCGAGAAGAACGGCACTCCCGCCTCTCCGGCAACAGCTTTTGCAAGCAGCGTTTTACCGTTACCCGGAGACCCGACAAGAAGTATGCCTCTCGGGATGCGCGCGCCGAGCTTTGTGTACTTCGACGGATCCTTCAAGAAATCCACGATCTCCTCAAGCTCCGCTTTTTCCTCGACCGCTCCCGCTACATCCTTGAAAGTCACATCGCATCGTCCGCTCTGCAGCTTTGCCCTGCTCTTTGTGAACCCGCTGCCGTTCCCGCGCCTTGCGAAGCTCAAAAGCAGCAGCACTATGAGTATACCCAAAAACAGAACGTCTATCACGCTCATTATCGAAAATCTCTGACCGCTTGACTCTATCTCGATCACGCCGCGCGTTATCTGATCGGTTATATCATCCCCGGCATCTTTATAGAGTATGCCTACCGACGGTATCTCCGCCTCACACTCCGTTGCGGCACCTGACTCGTCTCTGATCTCCGCTATAACGGTATCGTCGGAAATCTCCATTTTTGTGACCTGCTCGTTTTTAATTGATGCTATAAGATCGGAATACAGGATCTCCGGCCTCTGCTCGGTCGTGTTTGTCATGAACAGATACGCCACATAGACAGCCGCAAGAACGACTATCCAGACCCCAAACTCCCGGAAAAATTTTCGCAAACGAACACCTCCTTAAAACATGGCGCGAACAAGACCGCATACCCGATCCGCGCCGGAACTAATTGTATCACATATCGCCGTAAAATTCAATACGTAAACCAAATTTTTATACCTGTGCCGCTGAATTTAAACCTATCATCGCGCCTATAGCCGATCACCCATGCGATATCACCATTTATTGTAAAAATACCGACACTGCTCCGCTTTTCTCGCGGTATCTTCTCATCTATCATAAAGTTTTTGAGTTTCTTGCGTCCCTTCATACCCCAAGGCACGAATACGTCTCCGCCGCGCCGGTTGCGTATCTCAAACACAGCCGTTTCGGGATCGCCGAGAAAAGAGAAGAACTCGCCGCTGCCGTCACGCTTACCGGCATATCCCATATGCGCCGTCAGACCCAGTTCCGGGATATAAACGCTGCCGCCCGGCGCTATCGTATATGAGAACTCCGGCATTTCGCCCCGCCGTTCGCCGATCACAAGTTTGCCGTAGCTGACCGACGCACGCACGCCTCCGTATATATCCACACCGGCGCCGGTCCTCGCGCTGCCGATAAGCCCGCGCACAGCGTCCACCGCCGCTGAGGACACATCCTCGGTGCTCTTCGCCCCGGCTATCATATTGCGTATGACCCGCGCCGTGAGAGCGGGATGCATATTTTTTAAGATATCTATATCGATCGATCCGTCTTTCACATGCTTTTCGCATATACGCTCCGTTTCACTGCGCATATAGTCTTCATCGCGCGATATTATCTCCGCGTTATTCGTGACCGTCTCAACGAACGCCGGATTGAACTCTCTTTCGATATACGGCAGAAGACTGTGCCGTATACGGTTCCTCGTGTAGCTCTCGTCCGTATTGGTCGCGTCCGTAACATACGCTATGCCGTTATCATCACAGTAACGCTCTATCTCAGCGCGCGTGATATCCAGCAGCGGCCGCACTATCCTGCCGCGCCGATACGGGATACCGCACAGCCCCGACGCGGAGCTGCCGCGCATGAAATTCATCAATATCGTCTCGGCGTTGTCATTTCTGTGGTGAGCCGTAGCGGTCAGCTCTATGCCGTGCTCATCCATGAGCCTGTCAAAATACGCGTACCGCACTTCCCTGCCCGCGGCCTCCTCGCCGATACCCTTTTCCTCGGCGTATGCCCTCACATCGGCGCGGAGCGAAAAGAACTCTATCCCGAGCGATGCCGCCATACTGCGCGACACCTCCTCGTCCCGGTCAGCCGCCTCGCCGCGCAGGCCATGGTTCACATGCGCCGCGCAAACGCGGAACCCATATTTTTCCGAGAGCCTGCAAAGCACCGCCACCAGCGCCGCGCTGTCAGCACCGCCGCTCAGCCCCGCCAATATCGATCCGACATCCGTCATACCGTGCGAGAGCATGGTCTGCTCGACCTTATTCGTTATCTTTTCGGAAAATCCCGTCACCTTACTGCTCCTCTACCCTGTATTCGATATTTCTGAACTTAGTATATTCACCCTTGAATCCGAGCGGGAACGTATCCGTCTCACCGCTTCGGTTCTTGGCTATGATACATTCCGCAAGCTCTTTCTCCTCCGGATCCTTGCTGTAATAATAATTTCTGAACAGGAACATTACCATGTCCGCGTCCTGCTCGATCGCTCCCGATTCACGCAGGTCTGAAAGTATAGGTCTCTTTCCCTTCTGCGACTCGCTCTCTCGCTTCAGCTGCGAAAGAGCTATTACCGGTATGTCAAGCTCCTTCGCAAGCACCTTTAACGATCTCGAGATCTCCGAGATCTCCTGCTGACGGCTCTCGCTCCTGCCGCTTCCCTGCATAAGCTGCAAGTAGTCGATAACGACCAGCGCAAGATCCTTTGTCTGCTTGAGCCTCCTGCATTTCGCTCGTATCTGCGACACCGTTATCGACGCGGTATCGTCTATATATATGGGCGCTTTCGCTATCGTGTCGGCAACGTCGCATATCTTCTCCCAGTCGTCCATCTCCATCGTGCCGGTCCTTATCCTGTTGTTGTTTACAAGAGCCTGAGAGCAGAGTATCCTGTTTACGATCTGCTCCTTGGGCATCTCGAGATTGAATATCGCGACTGTTTTACCGAGGTGAATACTGACATATTCGGCAATGTTCACCGCGAATGTGGATTTTCCCATACCCGGTCTTCCCGCTATGATTATGAGCTCTCCGCCGTGGAATCCGCCGGTGCGCTTATTCAGCTCGTCAAAGCCGGTCGGGATACCGGTTATACCCCCCGAATTCGCCGCGTTCTCGGCGAGCGTCTCATAGCTCACCTGCAGTATGTCGCTTATATGCACAAGGTCGTTCTGCTCCCGCGCCGCGGATATATCGAAGATCATCTGCTCCGAACGCTCCAAAAGCCTCGCGAGCGTGTCGTTCTCGTCATACGCCATCTTCGATATCTGCCCGGCGCCGCGGATAAGATTTCTAAGCACAGACTTTTCCTTGATTATATTGGAATAATACTTGACGTGCTGCGTTGTGGGCACCGCCGCGATCAGCTTCTTGAGATAATCCACACCGCCGGCGGCTTCAAGCCTGCCGTTCATCTTTAGTCTCTCGGACACAGTCACGAAATCTATCGCGGCATTTTCATTGAACAGCTGCATTATAGCATCGAATACATATTTATTCCCTGTGAAATAAAAGTCATCCGGCTGCAAAAGCTCCGCCGCATCGCCTACGCTTGCCTGATCTTTGAGCGCGCTTCCGAGTACCGCCTGTTCCGCCTCCATGTTAAAAGGGAGGTCGCGTTCCTCAACAAACCGCGAAACAAGATCCTCCCGGCTCACAAGCCCCTCGTTCTCGTCACCGTTCATTCAAAAAATCCTCCCCTCGTATCTCACCGTCAGAAGCACCCGCTCTGCGGCGGTCTCCGTCAAATCTTCTGTAAAAACACTTTAAGGCAACCGTGTAACAACACGGTTGCCTGTCATTTCTGCCGATCCGCACCCCGGATCACTGCTCCTCTACTTTTACCTTCAATGTTCCGGTTATCCCGGTATATATCTTTACCGGCACCTCCGTGACACCCAGCAGCTTTATGCCGTCCGGCATAACAAATTTTTTCTTATCAAGCTTTATATGGTGCTGAGCTGTAAGAGCCTCCGAAACATCTTTCGAAGTCACCGACCCGAACAGCTTTCCGTTGCCGCCTGCCTTTGCCTTTATAACGACCTCGATCTCTTTCATCTTATCAGCGATCTTCCGCGCTTCCTCTGTCTCGGTCTTTATCTTGTATTCAAGCGATTCACGCTTGCCCTTGAGCACATTTATGTTCGACTTTGTAGCCTCTGTGGCAAGCCCCTTCGGCAGCAGATAGTTCCTTGCGTATCCGTCCGATACCTTGACCATCTGTCCTTTTTTGCCCTGGCCTTTAACATCCTGTGTGAGTATGACCTGCATATTTAAACATCTCCTTATTCCCGTATTTTACACGGCTCTCCGCCGTCTTATTTAAAGAGCGACACGCTCTCTATTCCGCTTATTTTGACTCGGCTTCATACGCTCTTATCGCTTCCGTGACGAGCCTTACTCCCTCTGCCACATCCGCTCCCTTGAGCTGAGCGCCGGAAACGGTCATATGCCCGCCGCCGCCGAGCTTTTCGGTTATCAGCTGCACATTTATGGTGCCGAGCGATCTCGCGCTGACTCCGGCGCCGCCGTTTATAGGATATACCACCACCGACGCGGCGACATCGTTAAGATTCAGCATCTCATCCGCCGCCTGCGATGCGATCACCCTTATATTCCGCGGCGAGCTGTTCGTGTACGCCACAGCTATGCCGTCCGCTGCCATGCGGGCAGTCTCGACTATCTCGGCTTTCATCGCGTAGTCCTCGACCGATGTGCTGAACATCTTTCTGACGCGCACCGTGTCAAGTCCAAGCTTTCTGAGATACGATGCGGCCTCGAATGTGCGCACTCCCGTCTTCAATATGAAATTCTTCGTGTCCATCAATATGCCTGTATAAAGGCACTGCGCCTCTGTCTTTGTGAGCTTTGCCCCGGCGCTCATATACTCCAAAAGCTCCGTTACCATCTCACATGTCGAGGATGCGTACGGCTCATGGTATACGAGAAGCGTTTTGCTCACGAACTCCGTCGAACGCCTATGATGGTCAATAAGTATCACTTTCTGCACACGCTCTAAAAGCTTGGGACACGGGAGCATCGACGGACGATGCGTGTCAAGAATGACAAGAAGCGTATCCGGAGTCACTTCCTCAAGCACCTCATTTTCATCTACAAACATCCCGCTGTACTCTTCAACGCCCTTTATCTCGCTGTACATCTTATCAATAGCCGGCGACACACGCTCTTTTACTATATACGGCGTTTTTCCGTGCTCACGCACCGCTCGCTGCAGTCCCACAGCCGCGCCGAAACAGTCAAAATCCGCCGCCTTGTGACCCATCATGATCACGTTGTCGCTGCCTTCTATATATTCATCAAGCGCCGCAGCGACCGCTCTCGCCTTCACCTTGCTGCTGCGCTCATATTCCCTGTTCTTTCCTCCATAGAATTTGAACTGGTCGTTGTCCTTTATGCATACCTGATCGCCTCCGCGGCCGAGAGCCATATCAAGCGCGTTTCTCGCAGCCGTCTCATTGGACTCCACGTCACCGCCTGTCCCTATACCGATACTTATCGACAGCGGGATCTTAGCCTCCTCCGCGGCCTTTCGGGCGTTTTCCACAACATCGAACTTGTCATCAATATATTTCTTGAGATACCCGTGTTCAAACACCATAAAAAATCTGTCGCTGTCTGTCTTTTTAACGACCGCGCGCCCGGCCCTCGCCCAGGCGTTTATCGCGCCTCTTATCCTTGAGCAGACCGCCTCCATTGCGTCGTCATCCGACTTCTGCGCACAGTCGTCGTAGTTGTCGATGTTCACTATCGCAATGTCGGCGCGCTCCTTCTCACACGTTTCCTCAAGCATTTTTTCCTTTGTGATATCGGTCAGGAAGAAAAAGACCGAATAGTGCGCTCCGATCTCATTCGGCTCGCCTTTATCTTTAAGCACAAACCACCGCGCGGAATACTTCCTGCCGCCCAGCTCTGTGACAACATTTTTGCCCTTCTGGTTCTTCAGCACGTCCGACCATTTCAGCTCTGGTATTATGTCGTCAAGAGCCTCGTAAGGAAGTCCGTGGCCGTTGAATATCGATGCGAATTTTTCATTGTACCAGCATACGGTGCCGTCTATCCCGCAAACAGCTACCGGCATCGGCGCGTTCATGAGCGCGTTTTCGGATATCCCGGACTCATCATTCGTGACGAGACGGATATATCTCCTCATCTCCTTTTTGCGTGAATGATTGAGCCTTATAAGATGCACGAGCACCGCCGCGCCTATCAGCCCCTGCGCCGCTCCGACAGCGAATTCACGTCTTGCGATCAGCACTGCCGCCGCGGCAACAAGCACTGCCGCCGCGACCGCGGCAACAGTCATATAATTGCGCATCGCATATCGGTATGCTTTTTTCATAATACCCCTCCAATACCGTCAAAGGCGGTCATATAACATGAACACGCGGATGATCCTCCGCTCGTCCTCCGTGATCCCGAAAGCGGGATCGTTTATTCACGGCGCCCCACACCTATTGAACAGGTCTTTGTCATCTGTTTCCTGTCCGAGCTATGCCCGGCTTTTGATATACCTGCGGAGCTCCGACATATCGCGGAATTCCGATTCAAGTGAGTGTCCGTTTTCTTCAGCGATAGACAGAAGCTCGCATATCCTTGCGTCAAGCGTGCTGTGCGTGATCCCGAGATGCTTTGCCAATATGTAATCCATGGTTACTATTGTGGCGACTGAGCTTTCGACCGCGCCGTAATCGGCGATCTCGTCATAGTCGGCAAGTGTCCTGTACAGGTTCGCTACCTCCGTCAGTATATCGCTTTTTATCTGTTCGATAGCCTTAAGATTAGCGGCAATGTTCATAGTGAAAATTCCTCCTCTATCTTAACCGTGATCCGGCTATTCGCAGCGCATCAAACCAAGATGCACCAAATCAATTTTAACACATATCTGCCGCTATGTCAATATTTTTGCTCAAAATCCTACTTCCGCGTTTTGCATAGTTTTGCATATATCTGTCATGCTCCGACCATGCATGAAAAAAACGGCGCAGGATCCAACCGGATCCGCGCCGAATATACCGCCGCGGCTTTTACAGCACCACGCCGTCTTTGAAGATCGATATCTCACGGTAGCCGTGACGCTCGTTGTTCGTCTGCTCGCCGTTCGCAACCGATATTATATAGTCAAGAAGCTCCTCCGTCATATCATCGCCGTCTATGACCGGTCCGGCGTTGAAATCTATCCAATGCGGCTTCCTCTCATAGAGTCCCGAGTTCGTCGATATCTTTACCGTAGGCACCGGCGCGCCCACAGGCGTTCCCCTGCCGGTCGAGAAAAGTATCATATTCGCTCCCGATGCTGTGAGATTCGTTACCGCCACAATGTCGTTTCCGGGGCCTGTCAGAAGATTCAGCCCGCGCCGCTCCACGCTTTCGCCTATCTCTATAACGTCAGCGACATCCGCGCTCCCCGCTTTCTGCACACAGCCCAGCGACTTGTCCTCAAGCGTTGTGATCCCGCCTTTTTTGTTTCCCGGCGACGGATTTTCATACACCGTCTGACCGTGACGCTCAAAATAATCCTTGAAGTCGTTTATGAGCCTCACTACCTTTTCGAAGACTTCCTCGTCCTTCGCTCTGTTCATGAGTATCGTCTCGGCGCCGAACATCTCCGGCACCTCTGTGAGTATCGTGGACGCGCCCGAGGAAACGAGCATATCGGACACTCTTCCTATGAGCGGATTGGCTGTAAGACCCGAAAAACCGTCGCTTCCTCCGCATTTCAGTCCGACAGTGAGATCGGAGAGCGGACGCTCTTCCCTTTCGAATCTCTTTGAATATCCGACAAGCTCTCCTATGGCTTCAAGCCCTGCCTCTATCTCATCGTCATGATCCTGTGTGCTCAAAAACTTCACACGGTCACCGTTCACATCGCCCAAAACTTCCCTGAACACCGGTATGTTGTTGTTCTCACAGCCCAGTCCCAAAACGAGCACTCCCGCCGCGTTCGGATTGTTCACAAGACCTTTCAGGACTGCCTGTGTGGTCTTCTGGTCATCTCCAAGCTGTGAGCAACCGAACGGATGCACGAAATTATATATGCCTCCGCATTCAGAGCCGTATTTCTTCATTGCCTCACGCGCAAGCAGCTCCGACGTCTTGTTTACGCAGCCAACGGTATTCACGATCCATATCTCGTTTCTGATCCCGACACTTCCGTCCTCACGGACATAGCCGCGGAAGGTCCTGTCCGTACATTTCGGAAGCTCATAATGCACCGGCTCGTACTTATAGCTCATGGCTCCGCTCAGATTCGTTTTCACGTTGTGTATATGTACATGATCTCCCTTTTTTATATCTCCGACGGCCCTTCCTATGCTGTAACCGTATTTTATTATATCCTCGCCGTCTTTTATATCCCTCAGCGCGATCTTATGCCCTGCCAGCTCGCCGTCGAGCATAACAGCCACGTTGTCGCGCGAATTTATCTTTATCGTCTTTATATCTCCGGTCATGCCATTGACTCCTTTACAGCCGCTCTTATGCCGTCCTTTTCGGCGATCCCGACGTATTTTTCAATATAGGGAAGAACCTCCGAAAGATCCTCGCCCCAGTAATCCTCACGCTTTAATATATCGGAAACAGAAGCCGTTTTCATAAAGCTCATCACGTCCGCGTCGTCGTTCGCCTCGTCCGTTCTGTAGAACAGTATTAGCGCCGCGAGCGAGCAAGCCAATCTGCTCGGCACAGTACCGAAACGCTCAAGGTATTCCTTTATGCTCGGCAGCACTCTTACCTTGAATTTCGATACAGAGTTCAAGGCGATGCTCAAAAGATAGTGCTTTATAAACGGATTTTTGAATCTCTCTATAACGTCATTCGCAAATGACTCAAGCTCGTCTTTGGGAAGATCGAGCGTCGGGATTATCTCCTTGAATATGCCCTCACGCACGAACGCGCCCATAAGCTCATCGTCCATCATCTCTCCGACTGTCTCAAGCCCCGCAAGTCTCGCCGCAAGCACCGACATAGTGTGCGCGCCGTTCAGGATACGCACCTTGCGCTTTTTATACGGCGTCACATCGTCTGTCCAGAGCACGTTCAGACCTATTTTGTCAAACGGGAGCTCTTCGGAATATTTTTTATCGCACTCTATCACCCACAGATGGAATATCTCGGCAGTATCGATCAGACCATCGCGGTAACCGAAGCTCTCCTCCATCTCCGCCGCGGTATCTCTCGGATATCCCGTAACTATCCTGTCCACAAGAGTATTCGCAAACTCGTTCTCCTCATTCACCCAGCGGATGAAATCCTCGCCGTAGCCCCAGTCAGCGGCATACTTTAACACGCACTCCTTGAGGTTGTCGCCGTTCTTGTCGATGAGCTCGCACGGGAGCAGCAGGAATCCGCCCAGCCCCGCGTCATACCTTGCTTTCATGAACATAGCAAGTCTTCCCGGGAACGTGGTGTCGGCAAACACCTCGTCGCTCTTTCTGTACTCGATTCCCGCCTCGGTCGTGTTCGAAACTATGTACCGAAGCTCCGGATTCTTTGCGCACTCAAAAAAGCCTTCCGTATCCGTGTACGGATCTATACCGCGTGTAATACAGTCAACTATCCTCGTTTCCTCGGTCCTCTCGCCGTTTAAAAGTCCGCGCAGATACAGGCTGTAAAGCCCGTCCTGCTCGTTGAGCTTCGGGATGAGCCCGCCAGGGAGCGGCTGAACGACCACCACGCCGTAATCTCCGCCGTTCTCCTTATTGAGCCTGTCGAACATCCAGTCCACAAAGCCTCTGAGGAAATTGCCTTCTCCGAACTGCAGCACGCGCTCGGTATGTTTTTCCTGTCCGTTCCTCTTCAATATATCCATCGTTATCTTCCTTTCATTGTCGTTTATCCCCGGGAGCCCGCACGGTATCCCGGGCTCCCGTCTTATGCTTTTATTATATACCTTTTTCTCCGTTCAAGCCATCCCAATATTGCTCTCATAGGTCTAAAACATACAAATATTGCTGTATCTTTTTCACATGAACATGATAAGGCTCACGGCCATCACTGCCATGCCGCCTATCACACCGAGTATCATCGTGTTGCCTTTATCGTATTCGCGCGCCATCGGTATCAGCTCCTCAACGGCTATATATACCATGATACCGGCTATCATACCGAATATGATTCCGTAGAGCGTGTCGCTCAAAAACGGGCGCAGAATCAGATACCCTATCAGCGCTCCGAGCGGCTCGGTAAGTCCCGACAGAAATGAGACAAAAAAAGCTTTCTTCCTGTTCCCCGTGGCACAGTAGATCGGCACCGAGGTAACGATACCCTCCGGTATGTTATGTATGGCTATCGCCGCCGCTATAGCTGTTCCCATAGTAACATCATCCAGCGCCGAAGTGAAAGTCGCGAGCCCCTCGGGGAAATTATGTATCGCTATCGCAAGCGCCGTGAGCACGCCCATACGGGCAAGACTGGCGTCATGCTTTCCCGCTTTTGCCGCGGTAAGATCGCTTTCGGGAGACGGTATGAGATTATCTATGAGCATTATCACAGCCATCCCTCCGAAAAAAGACGCGCATGAGAGCCACACTCCCATATGCCCGAATTCCCCGGCAAGATAATCGCTCGATTTTGTCAGCATTTCCGAAAACGAGATGTACAGCATAACGCCCGCCGAAAATCCCAAAGACGCGGCAAGGAACCGTTTGCCGGTCCGCCTTGCAAACAGTGCCGTGAGGCTCCCGACCCCCGTCGCCAGTCCCGCCAAAGCCGTGAGCAGCAGCGCCGCTCCCGCATTTCCAAACATTTGACCACCCCTTACACCTTGTATTTGTGTCAGGCCGCCGCTCGTCAAGCCGCACGGCTATCCGAATATATATTACTCGGAAAAGGTCAGATGTGTTACAAAAAAACGGAGCGGCACCGGCTAAACGCCGGCATCCGTTCCGTTCTCTGCCATCAATAGAATGACAGACTGTCATAGATATCGTTTATATATTTATCGTAGCGATCAAAATAACTGCCCGAAAAATGCATCTCAAAGCCTCGGATCATGCCGTCTCTCAAGCTGAAGTATCCATAATGATACATACCGTTGACATATGTCCTTATAACGCACCAATTACTTCCGCTGTTTTCAAAATCTATAGTTCCTCCGTACGTTGCAAGGAAATTATCACGCACGATCGCCGGCGTTCTGCCGTTGTTGTTCTGCGTCGCGCAGATATACAGAGAGCCTGTGCCGTCCGGCGCGGCCAGCGTGTATCTGTAGAAATTCCCATCGACCACAGTCGTATGGAAATCGCTCGGGTAACTGCACGAGAATGAATACTGCGTATCCGTATATGTGAGATACGATGATGACGGAACATACGGTGCCGGAGTCGGCGCAGGCGCCACAGTCGGTACCGGAGGCGCCGTGGGCGGCTGAGGAGGCGGCGCCGGAGCGTATCCTGTCACCGGCACAGGTGTATGGATCACGACCGGTGTCGGCGTAGAAGGCGCGACGGTCGGTATCGGTCCCTGTGTGACAACAGCGTTAGTTGGACTCGGCTCGAGCTCACGCTTTCCGCCAAAGTATATCACAAGGCATACTATTACCGCTATCAAGGCTGCAGCCGTGCTGACAGCGGCAATTATCACACCTGTGTTCGTGCTCTTTTTAGGTCCCTGCGGGGCATTGATGTACGGTCTGTTTCCGTACGGAGAGCCGCCATATGGAGCGTTTCCGTAAGGCGCGTTCCCCTGAGGGATATCCGCGCCACGATCAACGCCTCCCGGCTGCTGACCGCCGTGCGGCGCCTCACCCGCTTCCACGGCTTCAGCCGCGTCTACGCCGTCCAGCCGTCTGCCGCAAGTCTGGCAATACACTGCCCCCTGCTCATTCTTAGCGCCGCAGTACGGACACGCGCTTCCGTTCTGCTCAGGCTGGACCGCGCCGCAGACTCCGCAAAAGGTAGCTCTCTCTTCAAGCTCCGATCTGCACTGTACACAATATCTTTTCATATAATGGCTTCCCCCTTTTGCTTCATTAAAGCAGATTGCTCAGGTCTGCCGCACTGAACGATATAAGGTACCACGATCTTCCGAGCTTTATCAGCTGCATCTCTATCGAATCCGAGCTCTCAGAACCGCCGCGCGGCTTTACCACATATGAGACAGTTATACTGCGGGCCTCTGACGGACTTATACCGTACTTATTGTAAAGCTGTGTTCTTACCGACTCGAGCTGATCATCATCGTATTTCTCATTGTGAACAATATCATAATCCACTCTGACCTTTCCCTTCGCTCCGCCGCGCAGAGAGTTTGTCTCACTTTCAAGATAATACTCCATCACATCGCTCAAGCTGTCCTCATCGGCGAAATACCCCATTTCTTCTCTGACGTATTCTCTCGGATAGAGCTCAAGCAGGTCATCTGCATCCGGATCCACTACCGCCGATTCAAAGAATTCATTGACGACCTCCCTGTAGCTGCGTCCGCCGAATGCTATAAGACACACTATCAGCGCGGCTATCACGACTATGACGCCAGCTGTTATCATCCCTATCTTTCTATAATTTTTGCCGTTTGTCTCTGTGTAAGTCATCTCCGGGACAGTGTGCATCTCTCCTTCCACCGTTCCGGTCGTCTCTTCCGGCACACCACCTTTGCTCCCTGCCGGTATCTCAACAGTCTCTCCGCATTTCACACAGTATTTGCTGTTGTCAGGTATCTCAGCTCCGCATTTTCTGCAATACATGATCTCTGCGCAATATGGATGATCCCATATTGCCCTCCTTCCCAAATATACTTTTCAAGTGATCGCTAAACGAGTGTTTCGCGAACAGTCTCTATAATACAAGGCAAAACCGCCGACATATCCACTAAAATTGCCGGTCAGAAATTTTGCCGCAGTATTTACCGCAATTACACAAATGCTCTGCGAAAATGGCAAAATATGCCGTTCACAGAGCAGTTTCCCATCACAGATAGGCGTCAAGCGCAAAAATGCCTGCAAGACTGAACAGGAATATGAGCAGCATTATTCCAAATATGACCGCGTACACTACCAACTGCGCCTTTGCCCAGTTCCTGAACGTATGATCCTTAGACATATCCTTTGCCCACATTATGAGCACAACAATACACGCTATCCACCCAATAAACGGCACACACGCAAGCACAGTCAGTCCGAAAGATCTTCCGATCCAACCGCCGACAGACATAGGCGGCATCGACCTGTACTGCTGGTAACCCGGCGGTGTGCCCGGTGTTCCGTATGTATTTCCTCCATATCCGTTAGCGCTCCCTATGTTCGGACCACCGCTGTACGATGTGCCGCCACTGCCATATGACGCTCCGCCCGATGACGCAGGCTGTGAAGTCCCGCAGGCCTTGCAGAACTTTGCACTGTCATCAAGAGACGCTCCGCACTTTACACAATTCTTCATAAATAACCCCTCCTATTTTATAATTATCCGGGCTCCCGCCGATCTTATCTTCGGGTTACCCGTATTTGTCTGTATCCCCAAAGATTATTGACGCGCTCCGCACTCTGTGCAGAACACTGCGTCTTTGTCAAGCTGCGCCCCGCATACGCGGCACACATTCGCGGTATGCTGCGTGTCATTGAACAGCGGATCTGTTCCATACAGCTGAGACGAGCCCGAAGATGACCCGCTCGTATCCGGTCCGCGCATTTCTGTCTTATCATAAACAGAAGGCTCCCGCGCCTGTCCCTGCTGAGCTCCGGTATTATCCGCTCCGGTCTGTTCTCCTCCGTTATACGGAATGTCTCCCGCAACGGTGTTCACCGCCGGATCGGGACCTGTCTGAGCTTGACCCACGCTCGGCTCGCGCGTCTCAGGCTGTTCCGCATATGCGTTTTCGGCTGAATTGTCCGGATGAGCTGCCGCCTCACCGCCGCTCTGCGCAGTGTCCGGAGGTATCGGATTGCCGCAATTGACACAAAATCTCATGCCTTTCTCCACAGGCTCTCCGCATCTCGGACATGTCTTCCCCGCATCCCTTGACTGAACAGGTATCGGCGATCCGCAGGAATAGCAGAACTGCGAATCCGCGGTAAGCTCCGTGCCGCACTTCGGACACTTGATAAGCCCGCGCCTTATGCGTTCTTCCTCTCTCAGCGACGCTATCTTCTCATTGCTCGCCTTTATCGATTCAACGATCTGCGCCAGATCCCCCTCAGCCTTGTCGGCATAATGAGCATAATAGAGCTTTCCAAGCTGCATATAATACGCGTTTATCTTCCGCTCTTCATCTGATACGGCCGCGCCGGTACGCGCCGAATCGGCGATCTCTCTCGTTTTCCGTGCCGCGCCCTGTCCGATGTCAGATATTTTTTTTCCTATATCATCAAAAAAAGCCATATCTTTGCCTCCGTAATGTACTTTCAAATTAATCCCGATCTTCCGATTCTCATTTAATTATCATTTTATCATATAATGCTGTATTTTGTCAATAACAAGTTAACGTCATATTTGTAAAAAAACACGATGTCTCAGACATTTCTGCTCTCAAGCCAGATTATAAGAACGGATATGTCCGCCGGAGACACTCCGGAAATACGCGACGCCTGACCGAGCGAGCGCGGACGTATAGCCGAAAGCTTCTGTCTCGCCTCTATCCTAAGCCCATATATCTCGTTATAATCCGTGTCCTCAGGGAGCAGCCGTGACTCAAGCTTTACGAATTTCTCCGCCTGCTCCACCTGCCTCTTTATGTACCCCTCGTATTTGAGCTTTATCTCAGCCTCTTCGGCTACATCCAGCGGCAGCTCCGGTCTTCCCGTGTCTGCCGGAGCCAATTTCTCATAGTCAAGCTCCGGACGTTTTATTAGCTCCGCAAGCTTTATACCGGTCTTCACCGGTGTCGATCCGTACATCTCAAGCACCGGATTCGCAAGCGAAGGCGGCACAGTGACGGAACGTATGCGCTTTATCTCCTTTTCGACCATGTCCATTTTCTTCAGGAACTCCTCGTACCGCTCATCGCTTATCAGCCCTATGCGGCGTCCTATCGGAGTAAGCCGCTCATCGGCATTGTCCTGACGCAGCAGCAGCCTGTACTCCGAGCGTGAAGTCATCATCCTGTACGGCTCATTCGTTCCTTTTGTAACGAGATCGTCTATCAGCGTGCCTATATATCCGTCACTCCTGCGAAGCACCATCGGCTCTCTGCCTTTCAGCTTCAGCGCCGCGTTTATACCTGCCACAAGCCCCTGCGCCGCAGCCTCCTCATATCCCGAAGTACCGTTAAACTGCCCGGCTCCGTAAAGACCGCCTATCTTTTTAGATTCAAGCGTGGCGAATAGCTCTGTCGGATCACAGCAGTCATACTCTATAGCATAGGCGCTGCGCATTATCTCGCAATGCTCGAGCCCCTTTACACTGCGGTACATCTCAAGCTGCACATCCTCAGGCAGGCTGGTCGAAAACCCCTGAGCGTACATCTCCTTTGTGTCAAGCCCCATCGGCTCGATAAAAAGCTGATGTCGCGGTCTGTCCTTGAACCGCACGACCTTATCCTCTATAGACGGACAATACCTCGGGCCTATACCCTCTACAAACCCTCCGTACATCGCGCTCCTCCCGAGATTCTCGTTTATTATCCTATGCGTCTCGGCATTCGTATAGGTCAGATAGCAATCGACTTTATTCTCTCCCGGCTCTTTCGTCTCGAACGAGAACGGCACGATCGTTTCATCACCCGATTCCGCCTGCATCGCACTGTAATCGAGCGTGGCGGCATGCAGTCTCGCCGGGGTGCCTGTCTTGAAGCGGCGGAGCGTTATTCCAAGCTCGGACAGGCTTTTCGAAAGCTCGTTCGCCGGGAACATCCCGTCAGGTCCGCTCTCGCGCGAATAGCTGCCGATCAGTATCTTGCCATTCAAATATGTTCCGCTCGCGATTATCACCGCTCGCGCCCTGTATTCCGTGCCTGTCTGTGTCACCACGCCGGAAACATGTCCGTTCTCGGTCTTTATCTCGGTTATCTCCGCCTGCTTTATCTGAAGTCCCGGCTGCTCCTCGAGCCGCCGCTTCATCTCCCTATGGTATGTCTGGCGGTCTATCTGCGCCCTTAAAGAATGCACAGCGGGACCCTTGCCGCGGTTGAGCATCTTCGATTGTATCATCGACGCGTCCGCCGCCTTGCCCATCTCTCCGCCCAGCGCGTCTATCTCACGCACAAGATGTCCCTTCGCCGTTCCTCCTATGCTTGGATTACACGGCAGGTTCCCGATCGCGTCAAGACTTATCGAAAACAGCACGGTGCTCATCCCAAGCCTTGCCGCCGCCAGCGCCGCCTCCGCGCCGGCATGACCTCCGCCTATCACCGCAACATCGTATTCTCCCAATATCATTAGATCACTTCCCCTATACAGATCCGGGACGGCTGAAACAGCCGTCCCGAAGACTTGCTTTATTCATCAAGATACGTTATCTTTGCTTCTTTTTTCTTTTCGGCTTTTCTTACCGCCTTGATGTTCTTCTCTATTACGCGGCTCGCGTAAAACTCAAGCGGATATCTGAACAGCACCCCGCCTATGACAAAATAGATCACAAGGCTGATCATCGGATTCGGTATGAACCAGAATATAAGCACTATACCGGCTCCGCAGATAAAAGTAAGCAGCAGATTCATCGGCAGCTTTGCCAGCATCATCATCGCCGATGATTTCATCAGCTCTCCGAAGCTGCATTTATATGTTACCATTATCTGATATGTGTACATATGCATCATCATGTATAAGAACAATACGACCACTGTGAAATATCTCACCATATCTATAAACGTCCCCATACCTGTGCCCGCGTATTCCTGCGAGAACGCCGTATAGAACGAATACGCGTTCATCCCGAGCAGTATCACCGCAACATCGATTATCAGAAGCGGTATAGACTGCTTCAGATTCTCCTTGAGCTTGTCCCAGCCGTCGCTCATCATCCATGTGTGCTCACCGCGCGTGTAACAGCGCATCACGTATGCATACGGCGCAGTTACCGGTCCGGAACCAAAGAAATTGAAAATAAACACGGTTATGAACGCGCGGATCATGAAATACAGCATCTGCTCAACCGTTCCTACCGAAGCCTCGTCAACAGCTCCCATCTGCGCAGCTGACGTGATCGCCGTATTGATCCCAAGTCCCTGTATTATGAATCCGGATAGAATGATATACACAAATGCCAGATACAGTATACTGAACAGAAAATGCAGCATATTCGCGCCGAGCATCTTCGTAAACTTCCGTATCACGATATCCCAAAACAGGAAGAATCCCTTTTTTCGCGGAGCATTCTTGTCAACTCCCGGACCTTCCTTTGCATAGTTTCCTCCGAATATTCCCATTAAGTCCACCTCGTATGATTATTTTTAGATGAAAGCCGTCATTTGATCTTTTTGCGCATTATAAAGAGCGCTATAAGGAGCCCCAGGCAAACAAAGTCGCCTATAAGTCCAACTATATTCAAGATTGTGTCGAGCATTAAAATCACCTCAAATAATATTGTAACATAATTTATAATTTAATACAATACCTTTTTTAGTTTTTTTAACGAAAATACGTGAGACTTGTTTTGAAAGTGAGCATTGACACGAAAAAAGCAAAGCGAGGACACAGGATCCGATATTCCGGAAGCTGTGTCCTCATAGCTTATGATATCTCAACGATGCCTTTGCGCGTGACTATATAACCATACATATCCTTTTTCAGCTCACACGGTCTTACAAGCTTTAACTTGTCCGAACCGCGCACACTGATATCGAAAAACGGGCTTAATGATTCGCGGACTGTCGGATCCAATATCCAATCACTCGGATAAAGTTTTGTTTCATTGGGCTCCTGCTCCATATACGCCTGTTTTCCTTCTCGTATCTTTACACGTCCATTTTCCATTACAGGCATGACCATATCGAACATGTTAAACTCTCCGTTATTTATTGTCTCATTATATATGTCGAGCACAGATGTTTTAAATGTGGTCTCAGCCTCTTTATGGACAGCTTTTCTTTTTGCGGATCCGGTATCGGTTTGCGCCGTCGTTTTCATGCGGTACCCGAGTTCCCGGCTTCTTTCCGAACGTATCCTCAGAAGCTCGGCATTGATGTCATCGTTTTCGTTCTTCAGGCGTTTACATTCTTTTT
Source organism: uncultured Clostridia bacterium (assembly GCA_904395315.1). Classification (GTDB taxonomy): domain Bacteria; phylum Bacillota; class Clostridia; order UBA1381; family UBA1381; genus Ornithomonoglobus. Next base: position 3,794 of record CAJFNT010000017.1, on the reverse strand, counting down.
GAAGAGTTATATTCTCTGCCTTATATTTTTCAAGTCCCGCTTTCAGACGCTTATTGTTCTGCTCCGCGTTATAAAGCTCCTCTTCCAGTTGTTCGATCGCGCGCCGCTGCTCAGCATTGGCTCCGCTCCGCCTTATTTCTCTTTTTGCCGGCTTTTTTCTGCTTTTGATCAGAATATATACCACCGCAGCCAAAATAAGCGCTAAAATGATATTGATCACTATGGATACGGTCAATCCGTTATTATTTGTTTCCACTCCGGAAATGACATCCCCGGTGCTTTCCTCGGACAATATGACTTCAGGCTCTAAAGAGGCCGCTGCCATATACGGCACAGCGAAGCCTGTTATCATATCCGACAAATCATCTTCCGGGACACTGACCATCTGACGCTCAAATTTGATCGTGTCATCATCACTTGAAAAGCATTTTATATATACCGCATTATCCGCGCTTCCATACATGTTATACAGCGCCTTTACTCTGTGATTGACAGCATCCACTACACCAGAATCAAGATAACCGTTCTCTTACCGTTGAAAAGCTTGGAAATGAGAATGATATTCCTGCTAAATATAACTGCGACCCAGATGTTTGGGCAAAAAAATATGTGGCTAAGCTTAATGCCAAAGAAGCAGAGGAGCTTAAATCGATACAGGTTTCTTTCTCTCCTAAGTCTTTGATCAATAAGAATCATCAGTATTCATACAATGTAGGCTATCTCTTCCTCCAAAACCTGTACCATAATCTCGGTTTGGATCAGATTTGCAAAAAGATAGCCGCACGACACGAATTCGAGTATGATTTAAACGATATTTTAGCAAAACTGATATATGGTGGAATACTTTCACCATGTTCTAAGACTGCCCCACTGCGCTTTTCAAAAAAACTATTGGAACAGCCCAACTTCGATGAACATCAGATATACAGAGCTCTTGATGTGATTGCGGAAGAATCTGATTTTATTCAAGAGCAGGTTTACAGCAACAGCTTCGCTATGGGAAAAAGGCACTGCAATGTAATATACTATGACTGTACAAATCTTTTCTTTGATATTGATGAGTCTGACGAATATGGACTCAGAAAATTTGGAAAAAGCAAAAGAAAACAGATCACTAGAGATAGCAGACAAGAACACATTTTGTCTGAATACTGAACGTATAACAGAAGAAGAACTGTATGACGGCTACTATGCAGTCATAACCAACTTAGAAGCTGACCCAACAGAGATAATCAAGATAAACAAAATGAGGTGGAAGATAGAAGAGTGTTTCAAGATCATGAAGTCCGACTTTAAAGCGAGACCGGTGTATGTAAAGACAGAAAACCGGATAAAAGTTATATATTGATTCTTATAAGTAAAAAGCGCCTCTGTCCGGCTATGCGGACTGAGGCGCTGTCATGATACGATCATTCCCGCTTATTGCGCGGCGCTATATATCCTCATTATACGTTTCAAAAGTATGTCACAACACCGTATATCAGTATCGCCGCGGCAAACAGCGGTAAAATGTATGCGCAGTAAAATCGCAGTTTTTTCGAGAATTTTGGACCTTCGCCAAGATTTGCCTCTTTGATGAACTTGTCCCAACCCCATCCATAACGGCTTGTACAAAAAAGAATATAGATTATCGAACCGAGTGGCAGAAGTATGTTGCTAACAAGGAAATCCTCAAGATCAAGTATCGAATTTCCCGCTCTTAAAGGCTCAAACGCAGACCATACATTATAACCGAGCACGCACGGCATCGAAAGCGCCGCAACGATTATCATATTGGCAAGCGTCGCTTTTTTTCTGCTCCAGCCAAACGAATCCATGGCAAAACTTATGATATTCTCAAACACTGCTATTATAGTTGAAAGCGCCGCAAAGCTCATAAATATGAAGAACAAGCTCCCCCATATCCTTCCTCCTGCCATGGAATTAAAAACATTTGGAAGTGTTATGAATATAAGCCGCGGTCCGCTGTCCGCCTCCACTCCGAAAGCAAAACATGCGGGGAATATGATAAGCCCCGAAAATATCGCCACAAATGTGTCAAGAGATTCAACTATAAGCGTCTCTCCGAGCAAGGTGCGTTTTCTGTCCATATAACTGCCGAATATCTGCATCGCTCCTATACCGATACTGAGTGTAAAAAACGATTGGTTCATTGCCGCGACAATGACATTGCCGAGACCTACCTCTCTCACCGTGTCAAAATTCGGCACGAGATAAAATTTAAGTCCCTCAATACCGCCCGGCAGTGTCATGCTCTTTATTGCCAAGATCAATATTATGCCTATAAGCGCGATCATCATGACCTTTGTTATCTTTTCAACGCCCTTCTGCAACCCCAAAGAGCATATTCCAAAGCCAATGAACACAACAAGCAGCATCCAAAAGGTCAGTTCACCGGGATTGCCGAGCATATTGTTGAATACCTGTTCCACTCCGCCCGGATCAGCGCCAACAAATCTACCCGTCATCATCTTGTAGAAATAGTCAAGCATCCATCCGGAAACAACAGTGTAATACATCATAAGAAGATAGTTCCCCGCCACGCCTATGATCGCGTGCAGATGCCACTTCTGACCGGGTCTTTCAAGTTTTCTGTAACCTTTGGCAATACTCAGTTTGCTCGCCCTTCCCACAGAATACTCCATTGTAAGTATCGGCAATCCCATTATGATAAGAAACATTATATAGAACAGCACGAATATCGCGCCGCCGCTGTTTCCTGTTACATACGGGAATCGCCAGACGTTTCCGATACCTATAGCGCACCCGGCTGAAATAAGGATAAATCCGAGCCGTGAACTGAATTTTTCTCTTGCCAAATACATCCCCTCCTAAAAATTTTTGCCATACATAAAACAAATGTCCGAAAACAGAAAAATCTAACCGTATTCGTATGTATGAACTATGTGTTAATTTATTGTAACATTTTCATTTTGATATGTCAATATAAAAAGCAGACTTTTTTACCGACCATTTAGCTATACAAAAAAGATAAAAAAATGTCGGAAAATCGTATTGCTTTTTTGTTTTATATATCATATAATTAAAAAAACATATAACCAAAAAGGATGGATCCAAAATGAACCTTGTAAAAACACTCACAATATGCGCCCTAACACTCTGCGCCGCAGGTGTGATACTTACCATCGCAATAAAACCATCGGATGAAAACAGCACTCCCGAACCGGAGCAAACTGTTTCGGCAACAGAATCAGCTCCTGCGATACGCACTCTTACGGTGACAGCCGCCGGCGACTGCACTTTCGGCACAGATATAAACGCAGATCCGGATCTCGGATTTGACGCGTACGCGGAAGAATACGGAACCGATTTCTTTTTCGAAAACGTACGGGACATTTTTTCGGAAGATGATCTCACAATAATAAATTTCGAAGGCACTCTCTCCGACAGAGGCGAGCGCGAAGACAAGCAGTTTGCATTCAGAGGAGATCCTTCCTATGTGAATATTCTTACCGGCTCGAGCGTTGAAGCCGCGAATCTCGCCAATAATCACAGCTCGGATTACGGTCCCGAATCACTTTCCGACACGCAGCAGTATCTCACAGATGCTGGTATACTGACATGCCGCGGAAAAGACAATGTTGCCGTTACTGATATCAACGGCGTTCGCGTCGGGCTTGTAGGCATAAATTACCTGAATGACCAGATGAAAACGGAACTGGACGAAGCGATACAAAAGTCAGACGAGCTTGGCGCCGAGATCACGATCCTATCCATACACTGGGGCGTTGAAAAGGCTACAGAACCGAATGAGGAACAGATCGAGGCCGCGC
>CAJFNT010000016.1 GCA_904395315.1 uncultured Clostridia bacterium | reverse complement strand
TTTCATATAGAGATCAAGCTCGCGGTTTATATGGTCCGAATACGGTTCTAATATCTTCGCGGTAAGAGAGCGGATATAGTTCTGGAAAAACATAGCGCTCATGATATCTTCCGTGTAGCACATGTCTTTAATTTTTTCGATCTCATCAACTGAGGACTCTATCTTTACTATCCTCTTTATATTTGACAGGACATCTCTTCCGGGCATTATCCTCAGATGAAAATGCAGAAAAATTTTCTCAAGATGATCCTCACAGCGGTAATTGTAATGTGAATCCGCCGGTATCATGTATATATTGCCCGGCAGGAGATCGACGCTTTCTTCATCATTGAAGATCTTTCCATGCCCGTCAAGGATAAAATACAGTCTGTTATAATCATTGCAATGGTCATCGAAATGCCAGCTGCTGTCGAGAGTGCGGTGGAATACATACATTATCTCCAATCGAAGACAGTTGCAAAGATCAGTAATATATTGAAATTTATGATTCAAACCTTCATCACACCTTTTTCTTTTTATTATTTTACCACAATCCAATAAATATTTCAATAAAAAAAGAGAAAAAGTACATGTTTTCGAACAAAAAAAACATTCCGCAAAGTTAGGTTCAGGTTTATAATACTTACATAAGATAAGGTTGAAAGCGGAGGGACTGTTTATACAAGCCTTACAACAGTTCCGATGCATATGAACATTCAGATCAAGAAAGGAGCACTATGATGAAAAAAGCATTCAGTCTTATGACGGCTTTATGCATGACGGTAATGAGTCTGCCAGCTGTGCCCGCTGCAAACGCGGCTCCGGTCTATGAAATACCTATAGCGGCGGAAGCATCGGCATGGATAGGCGGATATTCGAGCGACCAAAGCAAGACGAATACGGGAACGCGAGTAGGCGGCACTTACATTGGCGCGGTGGAAGCTTACAATGATCCGGAGGTGTGTGACGGTCAGAACTCGAAAGACGTTAAGGTCAGCTTTGCGAGGTTTGATCTTGGGTACGATGTGTCTTCTGTGACCAAATATGAGCTTACACTGTCGGGAGGAAACATCATGAGCAACAGATCGGGAGACATAAATCTGTATGTTGCTTTGGCGGATACAGACACCACTGTTTCCGATGGCAAAACTCCGGTGGGGGATTCGTGGACAAGTTTCACCTGGAATGACAGACCGGTACTGCTGACGGATCCGGAGTCACCCGATGCGGTGGTAACACCGCCGGAGGATGCTGTGATAGATGTAACAGAGCTTCTTGAGGGAAAAACGGGCGATGTGACATTGGCTGTTATAGGCGAGCCCGCATCCGATGACGCAGACGGAGATATGACGTATTCGTCTGTGCAGCTCACGGCGTCAACGTCCGAGTGGACCGAGCCGGAGGTCGGAACGGAAATCGATTTCACCGATGAGAGCGCGCTTGACGGGTGGTCAATGGCTGATGATGCGTCTGTAAGATTCGGCACGGATGAGATCGTCGGGAATTACGCGGTATTCGACGGAGCGGCAGCCAGTGATGCGCCTCGCACAGCGGACTTTTCGTCATCATCGCAGATGATCGTTGATTTCGATATGATGATCCCGTCGATAAAAGCTGACGGCGTTACGGAAAACACGATAGGCGGCGGAAACACTGTCGGAGTCGCGTTGATGCAGGGCACGGCTGTAGCCGGAGTTATAGGCTTCAGAGGCGACAGCAAAGGTATGCCGAGCAACATAATTTCCAAAGGCGGAACGAGCAGCGATTATCTCAACGGTATCGAGGAAGGAAAAGCGACGGCGTATTTCGATAAGTGGATGCATTACACTGTCATAATCGATACTGCAAATAAGTCGGGTGATATATTCATGACAGATCCCGAGACCGGTATCGTGTACCGCCATGAGGGACGTTTTGACAGCTATATCGGCAATATATCGTCTCTTACGAATATCGGCATAGTATCGGATCAGGGTTACTCGACAGCGATCGCTAATCTTAAAGTGTCATCCGCGGATGCCACAGGTGTAACGCTGACGGCTGAGGATAATATGGATACACAATATATCCCCGGCGAGGGAAGCAGTTCAACGATACAGTATTATGCGTCAGCATATTATGAACTTACATACAACGCAAACGGCGGCGAGACAGAGTCATCGGGAGAGACTGCGGCGCTTGAAAACAAGAGCATCTCTTTCTCTGTAACGGGAAGCGACGGAGGCGATACCGATCCGGACAAGATCTGTATCGATCCCGTATCGGGGCTCTTATCGGTATATTCAGGCGCGGATGAAGGCGGCTATACGGTAACGGCAACTTGCGGCAGCGCGTCAGCGTCTCTTACAGCGCATATAAAGGGAAATGCTCCGGCGGCAAGCATACAGGTCAGCGGAGACGAGGAGATACTCGCGGGCGATACGGGCAGTCATTCATATACAGCCCTGCCTATAGCTGACACAGGTTCGGTCCTGCCTTCAAAGGATGTAACGTGGGAGATCGACGGCGGGGCTCTTGGGTGCAGCATTGACAGCGAGAGCGGAGAATTGACTGTGGGCGATACTGCCGGCGTGATAACTGTAAAAGCGACTGCTGAGGAAAACGGAGTATCCGGAACTCTCAATGTGTATATAAGAGACAGCTTTGACGGCGACATAAAGGCAGAGGGAGTCATCCTCGGCGACGGAACAGATACTTTTTCTGAGGACAATACAGTTGCGGGGATAGCTTTAAATTCG
>CAJFNT010000015.1 GCA_904395315.1 uncultured Clostridia bacterium | reverse complement strand
TGATGTAGTACTGTCCATCGTTTTCGTCATATTCCATGGCGATCTCATTGCCGTTCTCGTCATAAGTCACATAGGTCGAATCGGAGGTCCATACCCCTTTTACTAAAATTATATTCTGTAAAAAATATCGAACTCCTTGCCGTCAAGTCCTGTTTTGTTTATTTCGGCAATAAAGCCCTTGGCTACCTCGTTTTTTTCTTTTGCTAATATTGTATCATCCTCAAGCGTTTCGATCGCTGTGCTGATGAGTGATTGGAGCTTGCGGAAATCTTCTTCCGGGGAGGTCTGGGGCTCTGCTTTTATTTCTGCTTCCATCTTGGCGATCTCGGAGGTTATTTTTTGCTTGTTTATCTTATATTCCTCTATCGTGTCAATGCCCTGCTCATAGGCTTCTTTTACTCTTTCAAGGCGTGTATACGCTTTTTGTATCTGCTGTTCGAGCAGAGTATTATTGTCCTTGTACTTAGGCTTAGGCTTTTTGATGGGTACAGAGATATATGTCGGGGAGTCCATGATCTCATGCAGCTGTGTAAGGACTATGTTTTCAAGCTTTTTGACGTTTATGCTGCCGTTCCCGGGGCATGTGCCTTTGTTGCGGTTGTTGCAGTAGAAATATCCGGAGCAGTTGATCAGCGGGCCGCCGCATACTCCGCATCTGGCGAGTGATACAAGCCAGTGGCTTATGCTCTCTCTTGGTTTGTAGTACGGTCTGTATTTTTCCTTTTGTTCTTTCATACGCTTTTGTGCCAGCTCCCATGTTTCATTATCTATGATCGGCTCGTGATGCCCGTCTGTTACCATGCTTTCGGGGTTGTGATAATTCCGTGCAGTTTTGCCGGACGGCGTCCATCTTATTTTTCCTATGTATATAGGATTGTTGAGCCAATACTCTATTGTTCTGTTCTCTATCTTTCCTCCGCGGTGCGTGCGGATCCCAAGGGCGTTTAAGTCCTTTGCGATCCTGAGCATTCCAATACCTTCGGTGTAGCGGCGGAAGACGGTCCTTATCACCTCGGCTTCTTCGGGGACGATAACATACCGACCGTTTTCGGCTTTGTATCCGTACGCAGGCGGCGCGAGAACACCGCCGCGGCGCGCTTTTTCTGTCATGCCTCGCTTTACCTCTTCGGACAGGTTCACGGAGTAGAATTCGTCCATTGCCTCGATGAGAGCTTCGATAAGCACTGACATCTTATCATCGCCTATGTTTTCGGTAATGGATATTACATCAATACCGCATTGCTTGCGGAGCATGGACTTATATACGATGCTGTCCTCGCGGTTCCGCGCAAAGCGTGAGAACTTCCAAAGCAGGATCGCGTCAAAAGGCTTCGGCTGCTGCTTTGCAAGTCCTATCATCCGCATGAACTGCGGCCGCTTTTCCGCCTTTCTGCCGCTTATGCCTTCGTCTATAAAGACGAATTCCTGCGGCAATATATAGTTGTTCTTCTTTGCGTATTCGCGGATCCGCTCAAGCTGAGAGTCAGGCGAGAACTCGACCTGGTCCTCCGTTGATACACGAATATATGCCGCTGCTGTTTTCATGGTTATGTCACCTTCTTTTTGATGTTTTCATTATTTTCTCTGTAAAAATCCTGCCCATTTATAGTGCAATAGAGCGAAATCTATTTACTTTTCTGTACATTTGTGCTATAATATACATAATTAAAGGTGTATAAGCAGCACAAAGGAGTGGTTTTATGTATATGTTTAAACATACTGAGCTATTTAACAGCGAACCTACCGGGCATGGAGACAGAAACACTGCCGAGAAATACTCATGTCCGCTATGCGGCAAGCGTGAGCTTATGTACGAGGATTCGATACCTGCAGTGTATGTGTCTCCGGCGCCTAAGGATTTCATGTATTGCCATGGCTGCAAACGGTGGATCGCAGTCATTTGACTTACAGCAGTGGCTTAAAATCTAACAGACGGGATGCTTTTATGCAAATACCTAAATTGTTTGCAACTTGTATTTCGTTTTGCGCAGCTCCATTTTTAAAAGTATTGCTTAAATATGTACCATAGTTAATGCCAATAAGCAAGAGGCGAGAACCGACCTGTAGCGTGTTATTTTCCAAATATGAGCCTTGGTTATATATAGCCACAGGGGATCCGCTTGAACCGGGGTATATCGCGGCATCTATCAAAAACTCGGGTTTTCCGTTGTAATCAAGTTGTATAGGTGTTGCGGTTATTCCACGTTTGGCTATGGGAGTATTGTTTGCCGGATCATATAATCCAGAAGGATAACCAATAACTAAAATATCCTCAATGTAATTCAAATTTTTGATTTTTTCTTCATTGGGTATCAAACTTTCCGAAAAGCATCTTAAATAAAGCGGTTTATGTGTTAATTCATATATACGATTTATATGAGTGCCAATGGAAGTTAATTTTAATATTGCGAGATCAAGGTTATCAGGATGAAAACACCATAAATCTGAATTGAATGAAACTGTATCAGTAACAAATATATCTGATTCATTATTTTTTCGATGAAATATTAAACGTGTTTGTTTGCTTCCTTCTACAACGTGTCTGTTTGTTATTATAGTATGGATATCGTTAGCATCTTTTTCATATAAAAAGAAAAATCCTGTTCCGGTAGATATCCCATCGTCATGAGTACATTCTACACGTATAGTGGAGTAAAATAAATCAGCTGAAACACTCATTTTTATCATCCTTTCTTCTTTGGTTTGTAATATGCTTTATCCCTGTTGGTGAGGGGTGTATTATGCCCGGAGCTGGGAGCTCCGGGCTGTGGGGTAATCGTACTAAAGTGAGTTATGCTGCGTCAGTGTAATTTATCACAGTGAGGGTCA
>CAJFNT010000014.1 GCA_904395315.1 uncultured Clostridia bacterium | reverse complement strand
TTTCCGCCCGTATCCGAAGGCGATATCTGTGTTGTACCCGGAAGCGATACCGCTTCACCGTAAGTTGTTCCGTCCTTGTCATCCTTCATTACTGGGAAATATGTGTACATCGACACACCGATCGTCGGCAGCGGTTTTCTTGTAGCATTAGGCATAATAAATTCCTCCTTAAAAGATTTTAGTTTTATTTAACGGACGCTAAGTGTCCGCACATTGACAATTGTCCATTGTCAATTATCAATTGATACAAAGTCTTTCACGAACCGTAAGGTCCTGTGATAGATCCCGTCTGTTTTCGGTACATCCATCGACATCTCACGTGTCCAGCCGTGACTTATCATAGCCTCTGCCGCCTCTATGGCGATCTTCCCGCAGTCCGCGGGAGTATCGCTCCAGACATCGACCTGTACCCTTCCGCGCGAGATCACCTCCGTGTCGTCATACCCGAAAGCTCCTCGCTCGCTCAGATTGTAAAAGCTTATCACCGGCAGCGCATTGAACCGCTCCGGATAAAAAAAACATATTGTGTACGGCAGAGAACTGAGCGCCTTCTCCGCCTCTTTATTGACATCGACCATAGAGATTAACCTCCGCCGAGCGCAGCCTTGAACTGTGCGATTATAGCATCGACATTGTTGGTAAGCGCCGGCACCAAAAACGGCCGCGCCGGCTGACCGGACGTGGTATAAAACCGCCCGTTCTTGCAGTAGACCCACGACCCTTTTGTGGTATGCGCCACACCTCCGCTGCCTTTGGATCCGGTCCCGAACTCAACATAGATGCCGTAATCTGCCGAAGGCCCAATAACGGCACTGTTGCCATCCACCTGCACGGCGATGGAGTTGCGCAGATACCCCGTATCCACAGGGCAGTTCGCCTTGGCGTCGGCACTCACGACCTCGCCCGCCGCTGCAAGCGCATCCCGGAATCTGCCGCCGTTCACAAACCCCTCAAGCATAGAATTCACGCTATTGATCCCTTCGATCTTCACAGATATATTCATATCTGATCACCTCTTTCAGCAAGCACCGCCTCAACACCCCATTCCCAGGCTGAGACGTGCTCTATCCTGTGGTACTCTCCCTCGTAAAGAACATAGTTCCCGGCCTTGATATGCTCATTCGGAGCCGCAAAGAGCTTCAGCTTATACTGCTCCAAGAGCCCGAACTCATGTTCACCGAGTCCGTTTCTGCTCGCCTCACCCGAAATATACGGCTGTATATCGGCTTTAACAGTGCAGAGCGGCGTAATGACCTTGTGCCGGTCATATATACCCTCTTCAGCGATGCTGACTATCTCGGCATCCTTTGTATAGAACATCTCAAACGGATCCATTGAACTCCTCCGTTACGTCCGACGGCACCCTTGCCCTTCTGTACGGTCTGAGGCGCTGTTCATACCGCGCAAACACGCCGCCGGCATCGGTACGTGTGACAGCATAGGAAACGCTCCTGTTCCCCTGCGTCACCTGCGATACATCCGACGGCACCTCAGGCTTTCCCGCCGCCGTTTCACGGTATATATCCGCCGCAAGCACCGGCACGAGGCTCTCAAGCGGTCTCGGAAGGAACTTTATACGGCAGTAGCCGAGTATAAGGTTCACCGCATCCTCGATAATGAGCTTTAAGAGCTCATCCGCCGCGCTGTCCGTAAGCCCCAGAAGCAGCTTTGTGCGCACAAGATATTCCTCAAGCTTCGTCTCGTCCATCCGCCGCGCTCCTCTTCTTCTTCACCGGAGCCGCCGTGTTCCCGGCGGCGTCCTTATAGCCCAGCTCCAAGAGCTTGCGCCTCTTCTTCTCGTCCGCCGCATAGCGGACAACATTGTCTTTTTCCATTCTGTACATGACCGCGCCCTCACTTTGTGCAAACTCTGATCCTGTCAAACTGGTTATCGAGGATCCAGAGATCGTGATACTTTCTGTAGTCGATCTTCCACGCGTCCGCCTTCTGGTTCGTGTTCGGCTCAAATACGCGTATCTTATCGGTCTTCGATACGGCTATCGTCGTATCTCTCGCCTGCAGGATCCAGTTGATGTCCTTAGCGGTCGAATCCGGCACAAAGCCTCCGACGGTCTGATCCTCCGTCTCACCGTCATAAAATACATACTTCGTCTTCATCCGAGCCGAAGGCACCTTCATGATCGGTATACCATCTATAGCGCGCACCTTCGTGTGTATCTCCCCGCGCGCAAAATCGACCGTGTCCATATACTTCGCGATCTCCGTCGAAGCCTCCAGTATAGCAGCCACAGGCATCGACATCGTGAGTATGAGCGGTATCTCTCCCGCGATATCGTATATCTCGTAAGCCGCCTCGCGTATCTTCGAAAGAATGCTTGCCGGCGCCGGAGTGTAGCCCGTTTCCGCCATTCCCTTGTCCGCCGCCTGTGTGGCTATCGCGGAATATCTGTAAGCGTCTATCTCCGGGATAACGCGTGTTCTCTGGAATTCCGACATGACCGACGACGCAGTCGCAACGAAGGCAGTCTCGTCAACATCCATCGAATCGAGCTGGAATGTGCGTCCTCTGTCCTGAGTGAGCTTACGTGTTTCCCACTCAAGCGTAACGCTGCCCTGCACAAATCCGTTATCTCTGTCGTAGTCTCCGAGCCCATCCATTGTGAGCTTCGGTATCTTTACCTCATTTCCTCCGGTATACTTCACCTGCGAAGAATTGAGCTCCATCCATCCGGAAGTAGCCTCCGCGATGACCTGCGAATCGAGCGCAGTCTGTGTCAGCTGCGCAAATTCAAGCGTGTTTATAGGCATATGATCACCTTACCTTTCTTAAAATCCTTTTTTGACACTTGCCTCTATTATGTCCTTCATCGAGCTTCCGCCGCCCTGCGCGCTCCCCGGTACTCTCGGCGGCGTCGATCTCAGCCGATCGTTCACAGCGTCTTTTAGAGCCTCATTCCATTCCGCCTCAAATGCGTCTATGTTCGCCTTTGTCTCCTCTGCATCCTTGCCGCATATACGAGCCGCCATCGATGCGGGCAGTCTGCGCTCGGCAAGCTGTCTCGCGGTCTCCGCCTCAAGCTGCTTGTGTGCAAACTCGGTTTTCTCTTTCTCGAACTTCTCGCGGTCAAGCCTGAGCTTTTCACGCTCGCGCTCATCCTTGGAGAGCTTAGAAAGCCGAGCCGCCTCATCCTGCTCCTGAGCCCACTTCTTTTTGGCGTCCTCCACAGCTCTGTCGATGTCCTCCTGAGTAAATCCGCGATGCTTTGTATCGCTTCCGCCGCCTGTTCCAGCTCCCGGCTTAGGCTCGTTTGGAACGGGTTCATTTCCTGTGCCTCCTTCCGGTCCCGCGGGCTGCGGCTCGGGATCGAGCCCCGGCTGCGGCGCCCCGCCGCCTATGATGTCATCCATACATTTCACCTTACCTTTCTGTAAATTTATGCATCAAAAAAGGACGCCTCAAATAAATTTCGTTGCGCCCTATTGATCTCTGTCTGTAATATTCTTCTCCAACACAATTGTTACTGCTGAAAATCCAATCCCTTTGGAATGTCCTTATTCAACTTGAATCCTTCCACCACTTTCACTCTCGACATATGATAAGCTTTTCTGCAATTATTGCACCATATCAATCCGAACCCCATACTTCCAATGGATCCGAAAAACGAATAGTCGGTATCAGCGCTGCCACAAAAAGGGCATATACCGCTTTTTTTATAGTTTGCGACCGATTCTAAATTATCTAACCATTTCATTTTCCCACCCTCTTTTTTAGTATGTTGTAATACAAACTTTCAAATCTATATGCCTGCTGTTCCATTAAGTCAAGATTTTCTTGCGCATACTTCTTACCGTACTTTTTAAGCTGTTTCACATGACATTTCTCATGAATAACCGTCTTTATAAGTTCTTCCTCACTGCTAAATGCATTAGGGAACAGATCTATTCTTCCTATGTTATTATAGTCGGTGGAACCGTAAAACGGCAACGCAAGAAATTTTTCTGAACGCTGTATCTTAAAAGTTAATCCATCTGTGGAAACATTGTACTTTTCAGCAATTCTCAATACACTTCTCTTTTGCATAGGAACCTGCAAATTTTTAAATGTTCCTATATTTACTTCCCGTCTTTTGATATTTCTATTTAATCCTATTATATCATTTTTTCGGCCATTGTCAATATCTTTTTTTATCTCCGCAACATGCGTCTCCATCGCCTCACGCTGCTCGGGAGAGAGCCCGTCGCGCCACTCCTCAAACGTCACGGATCCGTCGACCTTGTAGCCCTTGCCCGTCAGCGGATCCTGCGCCCGCCGCGAATTCGGAATAAAATCTCCGATTATCGTCGTGCATCTGCACCGCGGGTGTATCGGCGGATAATTCTTCCCCGGCACCGCGTCCGAAGTGCGGAAAACGGAGCCGTCAAGACTGCCGCACACCTCGCAGGTCCGCTCCGAAAGCGCCGCCATATACCTGTATTCCTTCGCGCCTATATCCTTATACGCCTCAAGCTGCCCGGCTGTGAGAAAATGCGCCGCCTCTGTCCTCGTTAGCCGCTCCGTGACATATTGTATGCTCTTGCCGTCCTCAGCCCTGGCATAGCTCCCGAGCTGCTCCGCCATCCTGTACGGGCTGTGTCCCGCCGCGATCCCGTCCGTTATGACCCGCTGCACCGCCGACACGAACTGCTTGTTATTCTTCCATACCCTGTCCGAGTAGTTCAGCCCCGACCACTTCTCCGCGGCCGCCGCGTTTATTGCCCGTTTGTTGAGCACGGCAAAATCCACTCCGGCGTCCAGCCCCTTCGCTGTGTTGTATATCGTCGAGTAGTAGCTCTTTTGATACACAGTTCCGAAAAACTCCGTGCCTTCCTTCTCTGCCGCCGCAGCCGCCGCGGTAAGCTCGTTATATACCCGCTCCTTGAGCGCTTCCAGACGGCTCATACGCGCCCCGTATGCCTGCGCGTTTATCCTGCGCCGTATCGACCGCCGCTCCGCCTCATCCGTGACCTCATCGAGCAGAGCTTTCAGCTCCTCATACTGTTCCTTTGCCTGCGCCGCGGATATAAGTGCTCTGCCTTCCGCGGGATCGAGCTCCTCAAGCTTCAGAAACGATGAGAATACATCCTCGATATCGTCCTGTATGTTCCGTATCGCCCGCTTGTATGTATCTATTATCCTCTTCTGCACCGCCGCCGCGTCGGACTGCACTTCCGCCTCAAGCTCGGACGCTCTCTCTGTCCAGTACTTAGCGCTCCTCGTCCTCATCTATCGGATCCCCGTCTTCCTCCGTATCATCGTCCGTGCTGCGTCCCGGCTCGGCAAACATCCTCTCCTGCCGCTCCATCGCCTTCTCCTGCTCATCCTCGAATATCTTAAGCTCCTCATCGGCGTCCGAAACGAATTCAAGCTGTTCAAGCTTCGTTTTCTGAGAGATCACGCCGTCAAGATACTGCAGCATCTGCGCCGTCTCAAGGTTGTTCACGGGCAGATTGCGCGTGAATTGTATATCCACCTGATACGGCGGCACAGCCGCCATATTCTCGCTCTTTGCGAGCAGATTGTTATACAGCTCAAACCGCCTCTGCAAAGACTTCTTAAGATACCTCTCCCTGTTCTTCGTCAGCTGCTCAAAGCCCAGGAGCTTGTATTTTATCGCCACGCCCGAAAGATTCCCGCCGAACTTTTCATCTGAGAGATCCGGCACCATTGAGAACCGGTGTATATCATCCTTGTAATCATCGCGCAGGACCTTCGTGTCCGCCTCGGAAAGAGTCTGCGAAAGATACTTCGCGTCCGAATTCTCAAATCCGAGCAGTATACGCTCTTCTCTGAGCTTTTCCGCCTGCTCCGAATCGACATCCATATTCGATATAAACAAAAAAGAGTCAACATACTGCGCCTTGTCGTTGACCCTGTCGCTCATCAGGATGTTGTACGCGTCTATAAGCGGTATCTCCTGTTCAAAGTCCCCCTGCCTCTCCTCATTGTTCATGTATTCTATAAGCGGTACCTCTCCGAAATAGTGCTCCTCCGGCTCACCTGTAAGCTCCAGCGCCGACCAGGATCCGCCGAGCCCGCTGTAACTGTATATATGCGTATCATCGTATGCCTTGCACACGACACCTGTCACAGTGCCGTTGAGATCGAATTTTCTGTAGTAGTACACGCCCAAAAGCTGCCGTCTGTCGCACTCGTCCGAATACACGGCGAATGCCATAGTGGGATCGATCACCGCCGATCTCGGTTTTCCCTCGCTGTCCGTGTACAGCAGCTCATAAGACCGCCCGAAGATGCCCATTTCCTTCACAAGCTCGCTGTCTATGCTCGCGATATCCTGCTCAGTATACGCCTCCTCGATAGGCTTTATGTCGTACCCGTCTGCCGCGGCATATTTCACGGGCGCTCCCACAAGATACGCCTGCGCCATATCGACTATGTACTTGGCATGATTGCATACGACCTTGTTATTCGCCGCGTTCGGCGAGTGCTTTTTCCTCACAAGTATCTCATGCCTGCCCTCATAGTATCCGCGCAGGCGCTCAAACCTGTCCCTGTTCTGTTCATGCCGCGCTATCAGCTCTCCCAGCAGCTTCGGCGTCAGCCCGTTATCCAATAACGCTTTATCTATTATCATAACCCCAGCGTGCTCCTTTTGATAACTCTCGCCTTGCGGTTTGAGATCTCATCCTCCATCGCGTATCTTACCGCGTCTATCGTGTGATTGTCCTTATCCGGATACCCGTCCTTGAACCCGTCGTTCCCATCCGGCTCAAGCTCGTAATTCACAAACTCCCGCGCCGTTTCCGGGCATCTCTTGTTGTCTATCACTATCTCCTCAAGGCTCTGCAGGAACTTTATCCCGTACTCGATGCTGTCCGGTCCCTTTGATGCCGCCCGCATCGGCAGCCCGTACCGCCTCAGCTCCGAGATCGACTTAGGCTCCGCACTGTCCGCGACTATAGGCTGCCTGTAGCGTGTCCGCTCAAGTATCATCTCCGCCGCACGCTCATTCGAGAGCCTCAGCTTGTATATCTCGTCAAAAATAAAAAGCCGCCGCCGCTTCTTGTCAAAGTGGCAAACGACATAAACAAACGGATCGGCGGCATAGCCAAAGTCCACACCGCGTTTTATCCTGTCAAACGCTGATATCTCATCATCCGCAATATCTCTTATCGTCAGATTCACAAATACTTCTCCTCCCGTGCCGACCGCCTCACCGAGATATTCATGCCTGTAAGCCTGCTCATTTACAGCCTTCAAATGCTCCGCATCGACTATGAACTGCTCACCGAGCCACGTCTGCGGCACCGTGAGATACGTTGACGAATGCACAACAGCATCCGCGCCGACCTCAGTGACTGCAGTGTTTACCCAATTCCTTTGGCTCTCCGGCGGATTGTATGTATAGAACACCTGAAACACGCCTCCGCCTCGCAGGAGCGATTGATTTATCGTTCTGATGCCCTTCATCCCGTCGAACTCCGCCAGCTCCTCATACCAAACATAGCGTATATATCCCTTTGAGACCTTTGTCGATTTTATCTTCTGCGGCTTATCCGCACCGCGGAAGAGTATCTTCTGCCCGGTGGGCTTGTATATAAGCTCCATCGGCGAGAGCTTTGCCGTCCAGTATTCCGAAACGCCGAGCATATCTATCGCCCAAAGCAGTTGATTATAGACGCTGTCCTTTAAATTGACCGCAACGCGCCGTATTGCGACGCAGTTTGCGTCCGGATGCTCCATCATCCCGAGTATTATCATTACCGAAGCAAACGAGGACTTGCAGGAGCCTCGCCCGCCCTTGAGCCAGTAGTAAGTGTGCTTAGCCTCGAGCACATCATAAGCAAGCTCGTAAAACGACGGCGCGATGATATCACTTGCCCGTTTCACAAAATCCCTCGCCTTCACTTAACAATTAACGACTTCATCCTCAGATTTTCATTGTCCATTGTCAATTCTCAATTGTCCATTTGCTTCCGCGGTATATCAAAAAGTATCTGCACAGGCTGCGCGGTGTTCACATTGACATTATCCTCCGGCGCGTATCCCGCACGGTCAAGGACATCCGCCGCCACCGACGCCGCAGCCATATCGTTGCGGCTCGTGTCAAGTATCCGCTCCTGCCTGTCGAGCGCCTTGGCTGTCATGCGCCTGATCCTCGCCCTTGTCTGTCTCTCGATCTCCTCGAGCCTGTATTCATACTCCGCGATAAAATCCTCATCCTCGAGCCACTTATACAGCGTGGAGCGGCTCACATGGACATTTTTCGCGATCTGCTCCTTTGTAAGAGTGCCCTCGATAAGCAGCTCAATGGCTTCACTGTGCCTTTTATTGATCCTCATGCGATCCCCTCCTTCTCTTTCGGATTTGTCCGATAATGTCCGATTTTCAAAAATTTATATACTGACCTTTACTCCCGCGCGCACGCGCGCACGAAAAAAGACGCCGTGAGCGGCATACAATCGCACAGCGTCTTTTTCCGACAACATTTCATAAAGGAGTATTACAAATGGGTGTATACGGGCGGGCCGCGCGTCACCCGTGCCTCACGGCAGGGAGCGCGCCGGCTGTGGCAAAATCAATTTTATCCCCGTATTCCACGATACCATTATACCACACATAAACATGACATACAATGACATCTTATTTTTGCGTGATCTTTCCCGCCACCGTATTACCCAGCGTCTCAGCGCCCATGTCAAAGATCATCTTTTCTGTCATATCGAGCGCGCGCCTGTGCAGGCGGTAAACGTGCCGCACGTCATAGCCGACCATGTCAGCGATCGTATCCCACTTCTGAAAATTTATATATCTGGCTATGAGGATCTCGCGGAGAAGACTGTCCTCCACAGCATCCACCGCTGTCAGTATCTCAGCCTTCACCCTGTAAAGCTCATCTATCCGTTCATTCAGTTTCTCATCGTATTCGAGATATCTTGCGTAAAGCTCCTCGGTCCTGTTTGTCTTGCTTGTCTGTACCTTTTCCCCGTCATGTCCTCCGCGCTCGAAGATCCTCTCATACGCCTTCACGCGCTCATTCGACAAGCGGCGTATTTCACGCTCGAGCCTGTAGCCCCTGTTGAGCCATTCCTTTACGGTCAAAATTGATCACTCCTCCGTTATTACGCTGCACACATCAGGATCGTTATCGATCCTCCGTCCGTTCATATAGTCAAGGAACTTCACTGCCCCGTCACATGCAACCTCATATTCGGCTATGTCTCCCGGCATCAGAAACTTCTTCCCGAACACGCTGCGCATATCGCGCCAGACGTACCAGGGCACCGAAAAAAAGCGGTCCTTTATCTCAACGCACACAAATACGACCGCGCCCATCTCCGCCTGAGCGTCCAGCCATTCCGCCTGTTCATTCGTGAGCGCGCTTTTCTGTATACGGCTTTTCTTTGTGCTTTTCGCCTCGAAGGCGATCGCCCGTCCGCCGCGGAGCACCCCTTTGAAATCCGGCTCCGCTCTGCCGACCCACTTCCCCAAAAACCGTCCGCCGTCATACTTTTTAAGACATCGGTACGGCTCGTATACCTTTCCGATGACCGCCCGGCGCCTGTCCGCATAATAGTCGCAGCCATTCATGATAAGGAGCTCAAACTCCCGTCCCCTGTCGCTGCTGATATGATTTCTGACACGCGCCGCATTCCAAGGATTCTCCGGCGGGTACTGTTTCAAAAGCTCCCTGTACTCCGCCGCGCTCATGTGTTCTGTGTTGTCCATATGTACCTCCTAACATCTCTTTCGCAGAACGTAGGTCTGCTTTTCAAACCCGACTGCATCCGTACCGTTCCAAAGCTCCGTGACCTCGTATCCTTTCCGCGGTCTCGGAACTCGCCTCCATGACTTATTCGATATCACCTTCTTCACCACGACAGGCTTTTTCAGATTCCTCGAGTGTGAATATTTCTCGTACAGATACTCCTTAGGCTTGCCGTCAGCGTCTGTCGTTTTCGGTATGCGCTTGCCGAAGTATTCAAGCAGCTCGCCGTTTGAAAGATTATATATCTCCTTGACGTCTCCGCCGCCTCTGCGGCCTTTCTCCATGCCTATATGCTCTCTCCAAAGATTTTTCAGATCCTTCTCGTCCATAGGAATGACACTCCTGATCTCTTTTTTCGTCCGCTTATCCGTGAATACTATCTCTTTTGTGTGCCCGCCCCACGAAAAGAACATATGGTGATGATGATTCCCTGTTTCTCCCGTCTCAGTTTTCAAAAAATACTTCACATCCGGATATTTGCGTTTTATCTTTTTCATGAACGCCGTCACCGTCTTGTGCGCCGCATCCGGTGTGTCCGGTCTGAGATCTCGTGGATATGTAAGTGACGCCCATATATCACCCTCCGAAAAATTATTGATGATCAGATCCTCTCTGTTTCTTTTTGCTCGCCTTGCATTGATCTCCTTTTGTGTCTCCGGCGTACCGGATACGTTTCCGCTCCTCGAACATTTTTTCCCATAACGGAGTGAGAAGCATTTCTCTATACGGATATCACCATTGAGAAACCTCGTCTCGATCAGTATATAAGGCATCGCTCCTCACTCCTCTTGTTCCTAAAATTAATTGTTTAGATCAAGTCAAAGCGGCTCCCGCCGCCTCCGATTATGTAAATACCTGTAAGGACGCAGAGACGGACGCAAAGCGTCCGCTCATTGTCCATTCTCCATGTCAACTGTCAATTATAAAGCTCATGTGCCCCATTAGCCAGCTGCCGCTCCTCCGTGCTCATCTCGTACCCAAGCACCTCGAGCGCTTCGTATAGTTCGTCAAGCGCATTGTTCTCGGCATATCCGCCGTCGCCGTCTGTGTAATCATCCAGATCTCCGCGTTCTCTGCCAACCATAAGATAGGCAGCGTTTATAAGTATCCTCGCCGCATATGTGCGCGATCCTCTTATCATCTCGTAAAGCTCATCTATATCAAAGCACGCGAATCTTTCGAGCAAGTCTCTTTCGATTAAGGTTCCGGTTATCAGCAGCAGCATCCTCACAGCAAACTCCATCGCCTTTTCAGGGTACGCCGCGTTGCCGGGAATATCTTCGATGAACCTGTCTCTGCATTCCCGTGCCGTAGCGCCAAGCTCCATCAGTTTCGAGATCCGTTCGTTCTCTTCATCCTCTTTGCGTTCCGCGTCTGCATCCGGCTCCGTTTTCTCTGCCATGCCGCGCCCGGCGGTCTTCTCCCGCTCCAGCTCTGCTTTTCGTTCCATCTCCGATCCCGAAAGCACGGTATATATCTCCACTGCCGCGCCCGAAGGACAAACCTTATATACATATTCACGCTCCGGACAGGGATTGAACGCGCCCATCCCCCGAAAGTGCAGCAGCGTGACGATCTTATAATTCGGAAGTATCGTATATACCTTCTTTGCAAATCCCGAAACGTGCGCTTCAAGATCGGCAAGCTGCTGTGCCATCTCCTGCTCATTGAGAAGTCTGGTCATAGTCCATTCGAAGTCTCTTGTCCCCGCCGCTTCAAGCGCTTTTTGCCGTCTTACGGTATCATGCAGTTCTGCTATCCGCTCCATGTCGTTTATATCGATCTGTTTTCCCGTCGCCGTGCGCAGACCATCGTCACCCAGATCTCTCAAAAGTTTGACTCTCCTTCTGACGGTGCTTTGCGAAAGTCCGGTAGACTCTGCGATATCCTCATAGCTGTCCCCGAGATCTATCATCATTTGCATACCTGCTGCTTCCTCATAGACCGTCAGCTCTCTGCGCTGCATATTCTCCAAAAGCATCGTTGCGATCTGTGTCTTTGCATCCATATCCGCGACTGCGCACGGCAGCTCCGTAAGCCCTGCGATCTTTGCCGCCGCCAGCCTACGGTGACCTATCACAACTATGTAGCTCCCGTCAAGACTTGTCACCATCGGCACCACCGTAAGGTTCTGCATCACTCCATTTTGACGTATGCTGTCCGCCAGCTCCGTCACATCCCCGAGCTGCAGTCGCGGATTCTTCGGATGCGGATGCAGCTTGTCTATAGGTATCATTTGTATGTTCTCCATTGTATAGCCTCCTTTTTATCTCTTAAGCTCGTCCGTCAATTGTCAACTTTCAATTGTCCATTCTCCATTGTCCATCGTTCAGCTCTTACCCGCTCCCCGCATCTGGGGCAGCATCGGATGGGCTTGTATAGTCCGCCGAAGTAAGTACCGCATTTCACACATCGATACGGCGGCCGTGCCCGCATCCGTTTTCCGAATTCGACTATCGGCGTCCGGTCCCGTCCCAGCATCCATGGCTCAAAACCACCCATCACTATCTCCCGCATCTACCGCGGCTATCACTTCCGGATACCCGTCCTCATTGACAGTGATATCGTATCCATACGGCACAAATGTCGCAAAGCGGTCTGTCTCCCAAAGGAATTCGACCTCTATCCCTGTCTCATGCACAAGAGGCTTCATGCTCTCTTTATCAAGCATGTCCAGCACCTTGCTTAAATTTTCTTCTAATAATATCATTGTAATGCTCCTTCCCGTTATCGTTTCCAAAGCTCTTCCGCCTCCGGTGAGGCGAAGGCGCCGCATACCTTCCTGAGCGGCTCATTTTCCTCCGTGTCTATCGGCACGGAAGACGAACTTCCGGAAACCCTTCATGATTTACATTAACATCATAACCGTAAGGCACAAAAGTCCGTGCCAGTCCGATCCCGGGATATTTATAATACACGTGAAGTCCGAAATCGGAAACAGCGCATATAAGCCCCTTCTCGGCAATATAGTCTTTTACCTCCGTAAGAGTATCAGTTGCCAAAACCGTTTTAGACTTCTCCTTTCTGCATACCACCGTTGAGCACGTACTCCAGCAATTTATTATAAAGGCCCAAGTATGTATCGCGTTCAGTCTTGACAGTCAAAAAATTTTCATTGTTTTCCCTGTACATATCCTCAGCCTTCTCAACATCGCGTATAATAGATTTGCAATGATCCAACTCAGCTTTAAGCTGCAATATCTCATCATCCTTAACGCGTACTATATCACTCGACTCATTCGTGCCGATGTCAATACCAAGTGATATGGCAAGCGCTTTGTCCACAGCCGCCATTTCATCAGCGGATAAAGTACCGGCATAATCGCCGATGCGGCTCTTATCGACCGTTGTAATCTGTTCACACAAAGCAATAGACTCATACCGCGAACTGTTTATTATTACATGAGTGGGAAGATCCGCTTTAGGTTTTGTAGTGATGTATACGACTTCAACGACCGAGCTTTCATGGTTGCCTATGTCATTTGACACAATAATTGCAGGTCGGCCGCATCTTTGCTCGCTTCCCGTTTCCGTTTCAGGATCTTCTGTATTACGGTATATATAAAACATTTTGCCGCGCTTTATATCATGAAAATTCTGATCTCTCACAATAGGCTTAACTGCCATATCATCACCCTTTCTCAATTTTATCTCATGTATTTTTTTGAGCATGTCCGCAGCGGAAACTCCGAAATACGTTGCCATATCCGAAGCCGATACATGCTCACGCTCAAACTGAACTATCTTCTGTTCCTCATCCTTCGTCCATTTTTTTCTTTTCATTCGCCGATCACCTCATTCTGCTTCAATTCCTTCCTTATCTCGTCCCAGCATGCCGTGTCCTCATCGACATGCTTTACGGCTTCTGACCTCGTGCGATAGATTTTGCCTAATTTGTACATTGCGAGGTCAAACGTGCTGTTATTCCAAATTGTTTTGCATAAAGCTTTTTCCCCGCCAATCTCCAGATACCAATAGACATCGCCATTCTTAGGCTTCCACGGGAGCTTGACGAGCTCATATCTGCCGCATAATACACGCTCCAAACTAACAGGATCTAAGCACGGTGTTTTTCCAATAACAGAGTAAAAACTATAGTAGTCTATATAATACTCATTAAGACATTCTTCTCGTAATAACTTGTCTTTAAGTTTAAACTTTTCGCCCAACTCCACGCCGAACATTTCGGCTACTTTTGCCATATAGTTCATGCTTGTTCCTCCTCAAAATCAAAAATCGTTACCTGCCATGCAGCTTCTTCCTACCTTTTGATATATCCGTCCAGCAACATAGTTATCGATCACCATAATAACCATCGAACCATTCATCGTCGAGCAACGCCCGAAAACGATCGAGATTATTCCTGATAAACTCATCGATGCAATCGTGATCGATAGCGTCACGAGCTCGTTCCTTATCGGCAAGATCCATTTGCCAATATCCGTTCAAAGTCTCATCGCCTATAAAAGCGACAACAGCAATTCCATGCACATCATAATGCTCAAGATTATTTAACATCTCAAGCATAAACTCAGAATAAGGAAGCTTTTTAGAGCTTGCAATAAAGTTCACGCAAACACGCCTCCCTTCGTCCCGGCTGAAGCCTACGAACAACACAGCTTTTCGGCGTAGCTATGATATCGACTTTCAGCTTTGGTGAGGACGAGGGGACTGTTCGTGCGTCCGAAGCATCCTCCTCGTCCGTCCTGATCTCACCGGCAAGCGGTGCGGACGCTGCCATCTGGCGGCGTATCCGCGCGCCTATCCGCTCCAGCTCCTCGGCATATGCTTCGCGGCGCTTCTCATGCACTCTCTGTGCGTGCTGTCTTCTCCGTTTGTGATCGACATGCAACCCGCCGATAAAA
Organism: uncultured Clostridia bacterium; assembly: GCA_904395315.1. Taxonomy (GTDB): domain Bacteria; phylum Bacillota; class Clostridia; order UBA1381; family UBA1381; genus Ornithomonoglobus. The sequence continues at coordinate 219 of CAJFNT010000014.1, read as the reverse complement.
AGCACTGCCGCCGCCGCGGCAGGTGTACAGTTAAGTATCATCTCAAGCATAATGTTCTCCTTCCTTGCTGACTATCGTTGTCTTGATCTCGCAGTTATGTATACGGCTCTGCACAGCCTCCTCGTGGCGCCGCCACCATTCCTGTTTCGTCAAATTGTTCTTTTCAAGATATTCGTCAAACGGCATCATTTGCGGAGCGATCCGATCCATATACGTCTC
>CAJFNT010000013.1 GCA_904395315.1 uncultured Clostridia bacterium | reverse complement strand
GGTCTATCGTTCCGAACGGACGAACGCGCGGCTTGTTTCCGTCGATAGTCGCAAGATAATACGTTTCACATTCCTTTAAAAATTGATACACTTCATTCATGATGTTTCCTCCTCTTTTTTATTTTAGGTTTAGTAAGATCATAGCTTTCCGCGATCATAGCCTTTATATTTTCATCCGTCACTGTACCGTCCAATATGACCGAGTTCCAATGCGTCTTATTCAAGTGGTACGCAGGCACAACCGAATCAAAGGTCTGTCTCCAAAACTCGTTCCACTCAGGATGTCCTTTTATATTGATCCATATATGACCGTTTCTTTCAAATATCCAGGCAAACACTTTCTTGTTTCCTTTATGTCGCATAACAGTCCAATTTGGATCATCAAACGGGTAGTCCTCATATACGCTCATAAACGTCAAGCAATAATCTATTGCATCCTGTCTGGTTTTCATCAAAGCATCCCCATTCTATATACGAATATACGATCTGTGTTCCTAATACAGTTTATCATAAATACCGCAAAAGCACAATCCAAAATTCAGATTAGCCTATTCTAAAATCAGAGAGATTGATCTATCTATCTATCTATCAAATATTTTTTTCTATTTCTTTTCATCAAGCAAAAATACGCCCTGCTTGGGATTTTTATCTATCGCTCCAACGATCGGATGCGGAACATATAACTCCTCGAGACATTCAATATCCTCCGCTTTAAGCTTTACATCTAATGCCGCTGCCGCATCATCAAGATATCTTGATTTTGTAGCGCCGATTATGGGTGATGCAACCCCCTTTGCCCACAGCCATGCTATTGCGATCTGAGACATCTTGCAGCCGTACTTTTCCGCAAGCTCATGCACACGATCCACGATCAGGATATCCTGTTCCTCCATGCGGTCATATTTCCCCATTGCAACGCGGTCTGTCTTACTTCTTACCGAATCGGACCTCCATTCCGCCCTTGCAAGATGCCCTGCCGCCAGCGGGCTGTACGGCATAAGAGACACATTCATCTGTCGGCATATCGGGATCAGCTCACGCTCATCTTCTCTGTAAAGCAGGTTGTAATGGTTCTCCATTGCCGAAAACTGCGTCCAGCCATTATCTCTTGCCGCAAGCTGCATGTTATGAAACTGATAGCCGTACATTGCGGATGCGCCGAGAGCTCGTACCTTGCCTGCCCTCACCAGATCATGCAATGCCTCCATAGTCTCCTCTATAGGTGTGTCATAATCAAAACGATGGATGATATACAGATCAAGATAATCCGTACCCAGTCTTGAAAGTGTACCGTCTATTTCACGCATGATCGCTTTTCTTGAAAGACGTCCTTCGTTGAAATATACCTTTGAAGCGATAACCACTTTTTCTCTTGTAATATTCTTTTTCAAAGCGCTGCCTAAATATTCCTCACTTGTTCCTGCTGAATAACCGTTGGCAGTGTCAAAAAAATTGATACCCAACTCAAGCGCGTGTTTTATCACTTCCTCGCTCTGCGCCTCATCAAGCGTCCAGTCATGCATTGTTCCCGCTTTGCCAAAGCTCATGCAGCCAACACACAGCTTTGATACCTCGATATCCGTATTTCCTAATTTTGTGTACTCCATGATATTATATCCTCCTTATTTATTACAGGGATCTTCCGGACTCGTATGCCTTTTTCGGAAAAACAGTATGCTCCGTCATTGATGGTGTGCCGCAGCCGATCCCCAATATCTTGCCTTGATCCTTAATGTGCATATACCTGCACAGCATTTCATAATGCGACTTCAACTTTCTCCTTTATATTTAATTATATACCATTATTTATACAATAGCAAATGCTTATATCGAATATTGTATTATACATTTAAAGCATTTCTTGGATTGATCACTATTCAGCACAAAAATAAGCATCGGCAACACTCATGGCAACAAATTCACAAAACAATATGTTACAGTCAAAAAACAACATCTTTGACAGCATTTGAGCAGTATTGTTACTCAGAATAATTCACACCTAAAGATTCCTCAAACCCCGATCTGTATACATTTCAAGAAAGGCAACAAGCAGCGGCGCCGCATATGACGGTACCACTGCTTGTTGAAAAGCATATTTTATTTTTCAACCCACTGCTTTAACGCGCTTCCGGCTTCCGCCGCGGCGCTGCCGAGGATCGCCAGTCCCTTTTCCACCTTTGCTCCGGGGCAAAGGCGGCGTATGTCACTTTCGCTGCGGCCCATCCCGCTGCCCTCGTGAGTGCAGAACGGCTTTATTGTTTTACCTGTGAGATCGAAATGCTCAAGGAATGTGAACACCTGCATAGGCATCGTGCCCCAATAGTTCGGATAACCGAGATATATCGTGTCATACTTGTCAACACTCTCCGGGTATTCCTTCAGCTCCGGTCTTGCGTCTCGGCGCTGGTCCTCCTGCGCCTCCTTGATACATTCGTTGTAATCCTTCGAATACGGCTGAAGCGGATCTATTTTGAACAGATCGGCTCCGGTTATATCCGCAAGCAGCTTTGCCGCAGTCTCGGTATTGCCGACATCGACATACCGGAGCGCTCCGCCGAAATAGTTCTCGTCAGCCCTTGAAAAATACGCTATAAGCTTTGCCATATCAGCTCACCTCACCGATCACTTGCCAAGTCCCGTAAGAAACTCTACCGTATCCGGGGCATAGTGTGAGAAGAACAGGCTCTCGCCCTCGTCAAGCGCGCGGATAGCTGCCATATCCTCATCTGAAAGCGTGAAGTCGAACACTTCAAAGTTCTCCTTCATCCTCTCCTTGCGGACCGACTTCGGGATGACCACAACATCCGACTGGAGCAAAAATCTAAGCGCCGTCTGCGCCGATGACTTGCCGTATTTCGCGCCTATCTCATTCAGCACCGGATTGCTGAAGAAATCTTTTCTGCCCTCTGCAAACGGTCCCCAGCTCTCATGCTGCACTCCGTACTTCTCCATTATCTCGTGCGCCTTCTGCTGCTGCTGGAACACGTGAGTCTCAACCTGGTTTACAGCCGGAACTATCTCCACGAACTTGCATATGTCTATGAGTCTGTCGGGATAGAAGTTCGACACACCTATGGCGCGAACCTTGCCCGCCTTGTATGCCTCCTCCATAGCGCGGTATGTTCCGTAATAGTCGTTGAAGGGCTGATGGATGAGCAGAAGATCAATATAATCCGTCTTGAGCTTTTTAAGCGACTCGTCTATCGATGCTTTTGCCTTTTCAAAACCCGCGTTCGAGATCCAGACCTTTGTGGTGATGAAAAACTCGTCTCTTGCGATGCCGCTCTTTGCGACAGCCTCGCCGACTCCCTCCTCATTATAGTATGCCTGAGCGGTGTCTATTGAACGGTAGCCAACCGAGATAGCATCCGTCACACAGCGCTCCGTCTCTGCCGCATCGACCTGATACACGCCGTAGCCGAGCTTCGGCATTTTTACTCCGTTGTTTAATGTTACAAATTCCATGGTTGAATTCCTCCTTGTTTTTTTATATCCATTAGGTAATTGCGAAACGCGGCAGCGTTTTGTAATTACTTCCCTATACTTGGGTGCTCGAGGGTAATACCCTCGAATTAGATCAATTTCTGACGATACGCACCGCGCAAGATGGCGCGGTCAGCCTTAGCTGACTTTTGACTATGTCAAAAGTGCTGAATCCGCGTCAGAAATTGGGGTTAAAAAAGTTTCAACGAACAGTTTTATCCTATCGGATGGAACTTTTTTAACCTACCTATGCTTGACGGATTGCGAAACGAACGTTTCGCAATCACCTATTTTCATATCTATATTATACCTCAAAATCGCTTGACATGGAAGAATCAATATGGTAATATTGTATTAACAAAAATGCAATACGAAAGGGGAAGTTTTATGTTCAACGAAAAGCTGACTGCCTTTGTATGCGTTGCCGACTGCGGCAGCTTCAACAAGGCGGCTGAAAAACTGTATATATCCGCGCCATCGGTCATGAAGCAGATAAACTCGCTCGAAAAACATCTTGGACTGAAGCTTTTCGACCGTACGAACCACGGTATACGGCTTACGCCCGCGGGACAGGTGATATACAAGCACGCAAAATATCTGTTCGGCTACTCGGAAAAGGTCATTGAAGAGGCAAAAAAAGCGCAGTATGCGGAAGAGACGACCTTCCGCATCGGCAGCTCGCTCTTAAATCCCTGCAAGCCTTTTATGGATCTCTGGTATCGTATAAACCGTGAATTCCCGGGCTATAAACTGCGTATAGTTCCATTCGATGACGATCATGAAGGAGTTTTATCCGAGATAGCAGCGCTCGGCAATAAATACGATTTTCTGATCGGCGCATGCGATTCGGAAAACTGGCTCGAACTGTGCAATTTCAAACAGCTCGGAGAATACCGTCTCTGCTGCGCAGTATCACGCGAGCATCCGCTTGCGAAAAAGGAACTCATAACATTTGATGAGCTCCGGGGAGAAACATTGATGATGGTAAAGCGCGGAGATTCGCATGCTGTTGACGCGTTCCGTCTCGAAGCGGAGCGCGTGCCTATGATCCACATAGAAGATACAGCGCAGTTTTATGATATCGAGGTGTTCAACCGCTGCGCTCAGACGAGGAACGTTCTGCTCAGTCTCGAATGCTGGGACAGCGTCCATCCCGGACTTGTGACGATCCAGGTGGATTTTGAACGAGGCGTTCCATACGGTGTGCTTTACGCTAAAAACGCGCCCGCGGACGTTCTGCGGTTCCTATCTGCTTTAGACACCGTCACCTGAGCTCGCACCTGTCGAATTTTTTCAGCACGTCCGCTATATCACCGTCAATGCATATTGAATGCCTCTTTATCGCATTCGGACAGAATGCCTCGCCGTAATTCAGGCAGGCATAGACTGCGCTTCTGTTCTGCTCCGTCATTCTCCAGAACGGATACTTTATTATTACAGGAGTGTTCATCCCGACGCCAAGCTCAAGGAACAATATGTTCCCGTCCGCGTACCTTCTTATAAAATCCTCGTAGCGGCTGCATGCCCGATACCAGCCTTCGTCCTGCACAAAGGTCTCGTCAACGCGAAGATTCGTGGTCATCGGCGCGCCGCAGACCGGGCATTTCGGTATCAGCTCCGACGGTATCCTCATATCCGTCTGCCGCGCGGCCATTTCCCTTACAGCGTCCTCATTATCGTATGTCTTGTTATGGCACGCCTTCGAGCACTGGAAAAGCCCGTAGTCACCCTGAGTATAAAACAGCCGCTTCTTGTCAAATCCCGCTTTCTGAAAGCAGTGATCCACATTTGTGGTGAGCACGAAATATTCCTTGTCTCTCACGAGCTCAAGAAGCTCCTTATACACTGTGCTTCCCATGTCGGTATACCTGTTCGCCTCTATATTCCTGCTCCAGAACGCCCAGAATTCCTCAAGCGTCTTGTAAGGATAAAAACCGCCGGAATACATATCGGTAAACCCGTACCTGTCCGAAAAATCCTTAAAGTATCTTTCGAACCGCTTCCCCGAATAAGTGTATCCCGCCGCTGTCGACAGTCCCGCGCCGGCGCCTATAAGAACAGCGTCGGCCTCATCAAGCCTCGACTTCAACTCATCCGCGCTCTGTGAGTATCCTTTTGTATATCGATAAGTCAGTGTCCTTGAAAACATTGAATATCACCCTTTCAATTCTCGATTTTTTCAGATATTCCTCTACCGTATCGACCGCGATCTCCGCCGCCCTTTCGTTCGGGAACCGGAACTCGCCGGTCGAGATACAGCAGAACGCGACCGATACTATGCCGTTCTCCTCCGCCGCTTTCAGACATTCAAGATAGCATGAGCGCAGCATATCGCAGTCCGCTTCACGAAGCCTGCCGCGGACTATTGGTCCCACGGTATGTATGATATAGTCACACGGCAGATTATACGCGTCCGTCACCTTAGCGCGTCCTGTAGGCTCCGGACAGCCCTGCTCTTCCATCATATCCGCACAGCGAAGCCTGAGCTGCACACCGGCATATGTGTGGATGGCGTTGTCTATACAGCCATGGCACGGATAATAGCACCCCGTCATTCCGCTGTTTGCCGCGTTCACTATCGCGCCGCATCTGAGCGTCGTTATATCCCCCTGCCAAAGGCACATCCTTCCGCGGACAGGTGCGAGTTTTTCCGCGTCTGTTATCCCTTTTGCCGCGGTCTCATAGCGCAGGTATTCATCCTGCACCTTTAAAAATTCCTCCGATACTGTCTTTGGATCACGCACATTCATAAGCGAGCGCAAAAGCCGCTTCCGCTCCGCGTCTGTCTCCGGCAGCTTTATATCGGAATATCGCTCCGACTCACTCAAAAGATACCTGATCAGATATTCAAGTCTTTCGTTCTGTGTCATACTATCACACCCCTTAAAGCGGACGTTTCGCGTCCTAAGATAATAGATACGGCGCGCGCCGCAAATACACGAATGCACGGACGCAAAGCATCCGCACATTCTCCATCGTCAATTATAATCAAATTTTCAGCTTCAGCTTAAATCCCATTCTCCCACAACGCTTATTCTCTGACGGATGTGGCTGCCGTTCACGAGCTCATCCACAAGCGCCTTGGCATAGTCGGCATAGCTTATAACGCTCTCACTCTTTGAATTGAGCGTCAACTCCTCGCCGCCCCATGTTACCTTGCCGGTCTTTTCGCCGTCCGCGCGGAAGTCTGCGGCAGGGCTTATATATGTCCATTTAACGTCATCGCGCTCTCTGAGCTCACCCAAGGCCTTTGCCATTGCGCTTGCAAGCGGCTTGAACGCATCGGGGAAATCAGGTCCTTCCGAAACCGTTGCCGTGTGCTCCGGATCGACATAAAGGCTTCCCGCGCCGCCTACCACGATAAGCCGTGTATCCGTTCCCGAAAGGATATCGCACAGGTGTTTTAATGATGCGCTGTGCTGCGGGAGCGTTTCCGGCGTCCATGCGCCGAACGCGTCAACTACCGCGTCGAACCCGTCCAGATCCTCACGCGTCAAATCGAAAAGATCCTTCTTCAATACCTTTTCCGCCGCCGTCTTGTTCTCGCCTCTTACGACCGCCGTTACGTCAAGTCCTCTTTCCAATGCTTCCTTCACGATAAGCTGTCCTGCTTTTCCGTTTGCACATACTACCGCTGTTTTCATGATAAAATTCCTCCTTAAAATTGGTTTTATTTAAGTAATCCTCTTTCGAACGCCCTCTGTCGTTCTCTGTGACTACAGTATAACACCGATAGTTCTGTCTGTAAAGTAGGCACAATATTGTGCTGTAGTTACCGTAAAGATACTATTGTACGGTTACCTCACGGATACCTTTGCGCAGCCGCGCGCTTTTGCGCGCAGCGGGAACGTAGAAAAATTTTTTTCAAATCACGCATTACCGCTGAAAGGAGCATCTTATTTATGCTGCGGCTGCGTGTTCACAAAGATCTGTGCATTCAAAAAAAATGCACTCATTCAAAAACCGTGTTTTGCGTCGTATGCGCTTGACAAACACTTTAGTGTCATATATAATGTATGTATATAATATAGAGCTTAGTATATTTCAGATACTAACAGAAAGGATGATACAATATGAAAAAAGAACTGCCCGCCTGCCCTGTTGAAACGACGCTCACGCTGATCTCCGACCGCTGGAAGGTGCTGATCATTCGTGATCTTCTGACAGGCACAAAACGTTTCGGCGAGCTGAAAAAATCGCTCGGCTCGATCTCCCAGAAGGTCCTCACCGCTAACCTGCGCGCAATGGAGGAAAGCGGACTTCTCACGAGGAAGGTCTATGCGGAGGTGCCGCCGCGCGTTGAATACACGCTTACGGAGACAGGCCATAGCTTGAAACCAATACTCGACTCGATGTATAAGTGGGGCGAAGAGTATGAAGCGAAAAATGCTTCATAAAATTTTCACTTGATTTTCATATGATTTCATAGTATAATATAAGTGAAATATTTCACAAAAGAGGTTAAAGCATGAACATATCGGAATTTGCGAAATTTGCGGGCGTATCAAAAAGCGCCGTCAGCAGATATTTTAACGACGGTTATCTCAGCGACGAAAAGCGTGCCGCGATAGAAAAAGCCATATCCGAAACAGGATATGCGCCCGGCACGGCATCACGCAGTGTTAAAACCAGGGTGACAAAGCTCATCGGCGTCATACTCCCCAAGCTTTCAAGCGACAGCTGCGCCCGCATCGCGGAAGGGATAAGCAGCGTTCTGGGCGAGCAGGGCTATGAGCTCCTGCTCGTAAACACCGCCAACGACTACAACAAGGAGATAAAATATCTCGATCTGTTCCGCGGAAAACGAGTAGACGGAGTCATATTCCTGGCAAGCGTATTCACGCCGCTGCACCGGTCGATCCTAAGCAAGATGCACATACCCGTGATCATTGTCGGTCAGCGTTACAGCGGCTACAGCTGTGTCTGCCATGATGACTTCGGCGCCGCATACGCGGTAACAGAGCTGCTCTTGAAGGGCGGCGCGTCATGTCCGGCTTATATAGGCGCCACGGATGAGGATGTCGCCGTCGGCGCGGAGCGCAGGCGCGGTTTTCTTCAGGCGCTCTCTGATCACGGCATCGCAGTCTCCGATGAGCACTGCGCGCGCGCCGAATTCTCGGTCGACTCCGGCTACAGCTGCGCGCGGCGCATATTTAAAAGCGGACGCCGCCCCGACTGCCTCTTCTGCGCCACCGACACGATAGCCTCCGGCGCGGTACTCTACTGCAGGGAAAACGGCATAAGGATCCCCGGCGATATTCTCGTTGGCTCCGTGGGCGATTCAAAGATCGGTCGCGTCCTCTCCCTCAGCACCGCGCATCTCCATTACCACACCGCTGGCAGAGAAGCGGCTTCGATGCTGCTCTCCGCGATCAGCCATCCCGATGCGATACCGCGCACAATGCAGCTCGGCTTTGAGCTTGTAGAGCGCGGCTCAACGGACACTTCTTATGAAACCTTGTGAAACCTACAAATTTATATGTGAAACTTGATAACTTTCGTCAATAGACTTTTCCG
>CAJFNT010000012.1 GCA_904395315.1 uncultured Clostridia bacterium | reverse complement strand
TAGAGCTGTCGCATTAAGAATCGCATAGGGCTGCTCGATTTTAGATGCAGAACGGACAAAACGCGTCCGACGGTGTATGTGTATACTCCGAGCGGCGCGTTTTGTTCGTAACAACATAGCTTTTATGCTATGTTACGGTCTGCGCTAAAAGCGACAGCCCCGTTTTGGATCAGCACAAATCACCTCCGATATTCATAGTATATCAATGAGATTTTGGCGGAGGTGATCTTATGAGGCTCGGACTGAGAACAAGACGGAGACGTTTTAAAGCTATATCGTCAATCACGGCATTCGCTGTTATTTTTGCTTTTGGAACCCACGTTTTTCTTAAACGCGCCGAGCCGTCATTTGTGGCTCAGTCTTCCAATTATTCAAATACAGCTTTTACGGATCTTGTTGGAAAATGTGTCATAGAACTTGCCGAAACAGACGAATTTAAAGAATTCTTCGAAATAATCTCCGATGATTCTGAGAAAATAACAGCAATAGAAGCAAATACCGCTCAAATCAACCTGATCAAATCAAAGCTGCTCATAAATATCCAGAATGCGCTGAATAATGATTATCCTGCGTATTTAAATATACCGCTCGGAAGTCTTACCGGATATTATCTGCTCTCGTCAATGGGCCCAAACATACCGGTCAAAGTGGTACCGGTAAGCGTTGTAAACGGAACATTTGACGAGGAATTCGTTTCCGTGGGGATCAATCAAGTCAAACATAAAATTTATCTTGATGTGACCGTAGATATGCTTTATTCAGGATATTTACTGCATGAAACTGAAAAAATAGAAACATCTGTACCGATTGCCGAAACTGTAATTGTCGGTGACGTTCCTGAATACTACGGGTCCGGATATGCATTCAGTACAGAACCAGTAGAATAGTTTACATAATAATTTTATGTAAACAAATCAACAAAAAGGGGAATAAGTAATGGATCCAAAGGATAGAATTTCCGAGCTCACAGAGCTTATAAATTATCACAATTATAAATATTATGTTGAAGATTCACCGGAAATAAGTGATTTCGAGTTCGACAGTATGCTTCGTGAACTTGAATCGCTCGAGGAAAAATATCCGGAATATAAAAAATCAAATTCTCCGACTACTCGAGTCGGCGGTGAGCCTGTTTCGGATTTCCCAGAGGTAACACATACTATACCTATGCAGAGCTTGCAGAAAGCATTCACAAAATTCGAGATCTTCGATTTTGACAGACGCGTGAGAGAAACGGTAACTAATCCCGAATATGTCGTTGAACAAAAGATCGATGGGCTTTCGGTATCGCTTGAATACATTAACGGCGAGCTTGTGCGCGGTTCCACACGCGGCGATGGTATCACCGGTGAAGATATTACGGAAAATGTAAAAACGATCAGAACGATCCCTTTGAAGCTCAGAGAGAATATCCCATATCTTGAAGTCAGAGGCGAGGTTTTCATGTCAAAAGACAGTTTCGAGAAGCTTAACGCGCTGCTTGAAGAAACTGAGCAGCCGCTCTTTGCGAACCCGAGAAATGCAGCCGCAGGATCTTTAAGGCAGCAGGATTCAAAGATCACCGCAAAACGCCATTTAGATATTTTCGTATTTAATATCCAACAGATACAAGGCAAAGAGATTTCTACACATATAGATGGATTGAGATTTTTGAAAAAGCTCGGATTCAAAACAATAATGGATGACAGGGTGTTCAAAACTATTGATGAGGCATATGACGAGATCCTTCGTATAGGTGATGAACGAGATAAACTTGGATTCGGCATAGACGGAGCTGTAGTAAAAGTGAATGATTTTGCTTCACGTGAACTTTTAGGCTCTACATCAAAATTTCCAAAATGGGCAATAGCATATAAATACCCTGCAGAGCGACAGACCACCGTGATCAAAGATATCAAAATACAGGTCGGAAGAACAGGCGTCCTTACACCTCTTGCGATACTTGAAACTGTGCGGATCGCCGGCTCTAACGTATCACGCGCAACACTGCACAATATAGATTATATTCACGAAAAAGATATCCGTATAAATGATACTGTAGTGGTCGAAAAGGCCGGTGATATAATCCCTGCGGTAGTTGAGGTACTAAAAGAGGACAGAAGCGGTGATGAACAGATATTTGAGATGCCTAAGTTCTGTCCTGAATGCGGAGCCGAGGTGGTCCGCGAAGAAGGTGAAGCTGCCTACCGGTGTACAGGAATAAATTGTCCTGCGCAGCGGCTGCGAAATATTATCCATTTTGTTTCAAGAAACGCGATGGACATCGATGGGCTCGGCGCCTCCAATGTAGAAAAACTTGTTGAAAACGGTTTTATAGAAAATGCCGCTGATCTTTATTATCTTGATTTCAAAAAAGCGGCGGAGCTTCGCGGCTTTGGAGATAAATGGGCAGAAAATCTTCGTTCCTCGCTTGAGCGTTCAAAGTCCAATCCGCTCTATAGGCTTATCTTCGGATTGGGGATAAGACATATAGGGGAGAAGGCGGCTAAAACTCTTGCAAAAGAGTATAAAACGATCGATGCTCTGATGGATGCTGATGTTGAAAAAATGGCTGAAATATATGATTTTGGAGGCATTATGGCTGATTCTGTATCTGAATTTTTTAAACAGCCTCAGAACAGAGAATTTGTTGAAAGATTAAAAGCGGCAGGTGTCAATTGTATCGATGAAGCTGAAACCGATACTGATATGCGTTTTGACGGTAAAACATTCGTGCTTACAGGAACGCTTGAAAAATATAAGCGCGCCGATGCTGCAAAGATCATAGAAAGCTTCGGAGGAAAAACATCATCGAGCGTATCGAAAAAGACAAGTTATGTTCTTGCGGGATCTGAAGCCGGGAGCAAGCTCGAGAAAGCCAGAAATCTCGGAGTTACTGTTATTTCAGAGAGCGAATTTGAAGAAATGATAAAATAAGTTTACATAAATAAATTATGTAAACATAAGTGGGGAGATACCATGAAAAAACAGGTTATAATCGACTACAGAACAGATATTACTTCAATAAATGAGCTTTTAAAGCTTGGATATGAACCTATCTTTACTTTACCTGTTGACACTCTCTATAAAGAAGTAAAGGGACACGCAGATATGCAGATCCATATTGTCAACGGCAAAGCTATCTGCGCGCCGGAGGTATATCAGTATTATAAGGAAGCAAATTTAAATATCGAGCTCATATGCGGAAGCGTAAAAATAGGCTCCAAATATCCTTATGATATCGCGTATAATGCATGCGGTATCGGGAATTATGCTGTCTGCAAAATATCAAATACAGCGCCTGAAATTCTCTCGGAATACCACAGCCTTAAACGTGAGATCCTGAATACAAAGCAAGGCTATACGAAGTGCAGTATATGTATCGTAAACGAAGAGTCACTGATAACTGCCGATGAAGGGATCTATCAGCTCACGAAAAATCACGGACTGAACGTTTTAAAGATCAGTCCGTGTGATATTGAGCTTTACAGTATGAACGGTTTTATCGGCGGAGCATCCGGATTACTTGAAGAAAATTTGCTCGCATTTAACGGCGATATAAAAACGCATCATGACGGTGAGATCATAATAGATTTCTGTAAAAACGTCCATGTGGATACCATCTGTTTGAATTCAGGAAAGCTCAAAGATATAGGCAGTATACTGCGTATCTAATAAAAAATACACGCTTAATTATAATAAAGTGCAATTTATTAAACTTTAAATATTATTGTCTGTCTGCCCTCCCGTTTTTCGGCATGGTTATCGCATTCTCTGCATAAGCTTTTACCCTTTATAAATTTTTGTACCCCTTATTTACCCCTTATTCTTAAATTCATGATCCTATTTGAACATTCTCTCTGCCGATCCTTTTAAGATATGCCTCTGCATAGCGTTCCTCGAGCTGCGTGAGCGCCGGAACAGCTGCGTTGGTAAATATCATGTCCCATGACTCCTCCGGCATAAACGATCTTACCGAATCACTATAGTTCATGCCGGATTCCGGCTCACGGTAATCGAGTACTGCGTACGTACCGTCATCACGCAGACGCAGAGTTATTGCCGCGGGAACATTGCTGTTTCCGGCTGTTTTTACAAAGCGACCGCTGTCAAAACCGTACTCGCCGTATGAGGTCACAGCATATATAGTTACCTCTCTGCCGTCTGTTGCATCTCCTACTATTATATGCCCTTCGACCCGGCATTCACCGGCAATATATCTTCCTTCATTTGCGGCAAGTATCGCTTCCGATACTGCCAGATCCAAGGACGTATTGATATTGTCCGATACGGCTATGCCCGTCGGTCCGTCAGCTCCGCCAATGGATGCTCTGTTTACCGATATACTCTCACCCGCCAACGCGTATGAGCAAAGTATAACAGCCGAAAACACTCCAGTTATTATAGCGCCTATGACGTGCATCTCCGGAGTTGTTTTTCTTCCTATACGCTTTATATTTTGGAATCTGCGTTTCTGTGCCCTTCCCGCAGATGAAAGTCCCGTAACAAGTCTCCCCGGACGCTTATCACGCATCGCGTTCAAAAGCATCAAAGAATATTTTGTTCTGTATTCCTCGTCACGATCGGCGCAGACACTCTCGTCACACATATATTCTATATTGTCGTTCGCGTCACGCACCATTATATATACGAGCGGATTGAAGAAATACAATGAGTTCACCGCAAGAAATATAAGCTTGCATATTATATCTCTGCGCTTGAAGTGCTCCGCCTCATGCTCAAGCACCATTGAAAGCTCCTCATCGTCGTATGTCCTGTCGGGAATGAGTACTACTGGCTTTATGATGCCTGTGAGCATAGGCGTTGTTATGCGGTCGCATCGGTACAGCTTGAGCCGCTTATAACGCTTGTTGTTGTCGATCAGTCCGAGATCGGTCTCCATCGGGATCATGTGCGGTCTCAGCCTGCGTCGAAACAGAATGTAACGTATCACATTTACCGCAAAGAACGACACAGCCCCGACGATCCAGACAGCAAGTATTATATCAGATACCGGAATCGATGCAGCGGTCTCACCGGTGCCTTCCCGCTCAAACTCAATTCCGACTCCGGCTGTGTCCACCGTCACATACCTCTCCTCAGGGAGCGGTATGTTAAAGCTTGGCGATACCGGATCATTCGGCGCGTACGGGATAAGCATCCTTACCGCAAGCAGAAGCCACACACCCGCTTTTACACGGTTGCTGAAATACCGCTCGAGCAGCGGTGAAAGTGCCAAAATAAGCAGTATAAGCACAGACGAAACTATTGTCGTTATTATAAGTCCGTTAAGCATCTTTATCCCCCTCTCTCGTCTCTTTTATATACGCCTCAAGCTCCGCAAGATCTGAGTCAGAGAGCGCGTTGCCGTTATACAGAGTCGAAACAAGGTTTGTCACCGAACCGAAATGCATACGGTCCAAAAACGATTTGCTCTCCTCTTTTAAATAATTTTCACGTTTGATCATCGGTGAATACATCTTATATTTTCCGTCCTTATAGTACGTTACGAACCCGCGTTTCTCAAGCCGCGAAAGAAGTTTTAATAATGTCTGCCGCGTCCAGTCTTTATCGCTGAGCCGCTCAAGGATATAATCTGTATTCACCGGCTCCTGAGCTTCCCATATGACCATCATGATCTCAAGCTCACTGTCCGGTATCCTGTTTTTCATCGGCTCACCTCCTAAAAAACAAATTCAATTTATTTGATAACACCCATCCCGCTTGCATCTATTACTTTATCACCGAATTCTCCCTGCATCAATTCTGCAAATGCCTCTATGTCTGGATCATTTTCATCTCTGATCACAGCGTAATAATTCGTTGTATACGGGTAGGTCCCATCTCCTATCGTATCATCTGTCGGAGGAACTCCGTCTATTGACAAAAGCTTCAGATCGCACGGACCTATTACATACTGAACATTTTGATAATAATAATAGAGACTGTACCCCAATGCGTATTTCCCCGGATTTTCTCTGTTAAATTCGTCAACATCTGTAAGGATACTTGCCATCATAAGCGAAATATGTTCTTTTTCTATTTCATTATTTATTTCACCGCCGTTAAGAATAAATTTTTCCATCTGTGCATGTGATCCGCTGTCATTATTTCGGCAGAACGGAACAAGCTCAGCGTCAGGTCCTCCTGCATCAGACCAGTTATCGATCCCGTTGTTTACATATATATCATGCAGCTGCTCAGTACTTATACTCTGTACTGTATTCTTATCAGATGTAAAGAATACAAGCGCTTCATTGGCTATCGGTATATATTTGAGTGTAACACCTTTTTCCTCTGCATAACTTCTTATATCTTCACTTGGATCCGGCACAAATATCATATCAACTTCACCATCTATGAGCCGCTTATATGAATTTGATGTTTTTGAGTGAGATTTGGGGAAATCAGGATGATTTTGATAATTCAAATAATACTGCCAGTATATATTTCGAGTTATCTCATACGTTGACGTAGAACCATCAAGAGTCGGTATATCAATATCCGGTGCGTTTTCTCTCTTTATGGCAGGAGCGTTATACTCTATGATCTCTCGTGCGATATTATACATTGATTCCGCGCACTCCCCTCTTGTAACTCCCGCCTGCGGAATAAGATAATACTCATCATCCGCCGTATCCTCATAATTATTATCTTCAAGATCATAAACAACAAAATATCCGTTCGCCGTGAGACTGTTATATGCTCCGGCAGCATAATCGGATACACTGCTCATATCTTTATACTGTGATAGATCGGCTGTAAGAGAAGTATCGAGCGCTCCTATATATGAAAGCATTCGATATGTCATTGCCGTAAGCTGTTCACGTGTCACTGGAGAATCGGGATTAAACAGGTCAGCTTCCGAAAAAATACCGATCTCGCTCAATGCTGACACATAACCGGCATACCAGCTGTCATACGGAACATCTGAAAATCCACTCGCCTTATTCGATGGCTCTATCCTAAACAACCGTGAAAAAACCGCAGCCATCTGTGAACGCGTGAGTATTGTATCCGATCTGAAGGTCCCATCCTCAAATCCATCCAATACGCCTCTTGCTGCCATTTCTGACACGTAAAATGGATCAGTATAGTCTTCAAATACAGGCGCAGCAACTGATATTGTTTCAAATTCGCCTCCATCAGGCATATATGCATAACAGTAACCCAAAGATTCATATGATATTGGCACAATTTCTCCGCTTCTTCTGTCCTTCGCAATCGTAACAAGACCATTTTCGTATGTATCCTCTGTTTTTACGTATTTTATATCGCTTGTCAAATTTTCAGCAGACGCCGTTATATGCAAAAGACTTGCCGCAAGTATAAAAGACATAATAAACTTCTTCATCGTTTTCAGCTCCTTTCTGTTACATTACATCCCACATATTCTACAATTGTCTTATATGATCATTATACTCGACAATTGTCGATTTGTCAATAGATTCAATAAAAAAAACGACCGAAATTTTTACGATCGTTTTTCTTCTCTCAGTTTATCAAAAACCAATTCAGCATCATCGATGCAATATACATTTTTGCCTTTTAATGACATGTCATCTGTTAAGACAGCGTCAAAACTTGTCTCTTCAGTTGCCTTCTGATAATTATATTTGCCAATGAATCTATATATCTCTAATTCGAATTTATTTGTCAATGAAAATAACACAGCGTTTTCATATGTACTGTAAAGTTTATTACTGTCGGTCGAATATATTGCAAGCTTTATCAAAATATACGCCTCCGATCATCTCATATCCGCGATCACATCTGCAAACGTTATCTTGTCAAGCTCCTCTTTTATTGTATCCTGCACTCTCTGCAGC
>CAJFNT010000011.1 GCA_904395315.1 uncultured Clostridia bacterium | reverse complement strand
TCGTGCCATAAAAAACGCCTCCTGTGGTTTAATTATATTCTACCACAGAAGGCTTCATATTTACAGACTTTTTTTCGCAGGCTCAATAACGCCGGTATTATAACTGGTAGCGCACGCACAACCCAGTCCATTCCTTTTAAAAATATTTTTTTTGACGCTTTCTTTAACATAAAAATTCCTCCTTCTCATAAATAATACTGTGTTTATTGGGTACAACCAGCGCAATATAGGCTGTAAATATAAAGGTAACCGCTAAAGAACTATATTGCTTCTTTGCAGGAACACTATAATATTTAACAATATTATATCAAGAATTCAACTTAATGTAAATACTTATTTTACTGAGCGGTCAGTATATCGACTGAGTGGTCAAAAAACATGAATTTCTAATATTATTTATCATTTCAACTTACTGTTTAAATGTTGGATAGTGATCATACTACAAAACATTTTTGTTTTATCGTCATATGACCAACAGAATGTACCGTTATAATCTTTTAAAGTTTGTTTTATGCTATTAATCCCGATACCATGCAGTTGCTCATTATCCTTATGAGTTTTTAATTTGCCATCAATAACGAGAAGCTTTTTATCCGACGAGTTTTCAAGTTTAATAACTACAAAATTTTTATTTACGGTATATATTCTCATATGTATCTTTTTTTCAGTCGAATGTATGCTGCTTTCAATTGCATTATTGAGCAGATTAGAAAAAATAGTTACAGCATCCATATCTTTGAAAAAATTTAAATGTGCCTGCACCGGTTCAAGAGAAAATACTATTCCTTGTTCTTTGCATTCCGTCATTTTCTTTGAATTTAATGATTTTATATAGTTTTTTGCTTGCTTATTATCACTATCTATTAATGAATATACAGCACTTAAATGTTCATCCATATCATGATTTAAGTGTCTTAATGACATAATATCTTCAAAATTTTTTTCATCTTTTTGCGCTTGAAGCCGCAAAGCCTCATTTTCAAGATGTTGCGCAACAAAGTTCTGATTAATGATAAAAATAATGACATCTATCGCAACGCATATAATGCATATTGACAGTTGAAGTGTATTATTATTTAATATGTTTAACGTCAAAAGCAGAATAATTATTGTCAACAAAGGAATTGATATAAGTAACAGTGAATATAAATCTGTATACTTACTATTCCTCTTAAATATATGTGTTAATATCATTATACCTATCAGATACAATGTTTTTCCAGACAATGTTAAAATCATAGATTGTGTTGCTGATATGCTAAGCAAGTCATTGGTGTTTATACCCAATTTACCGACATATACCGTTGCCAATTCACATACCGCAGACAATATAACTAATATAGCACTTTGAAAAGTTGCTGTTCTGCTACTTACATGGAAACAAAGCATAAAAACAGACATATTTAATAAGAAAAATGTCAATGTATTTATCATAATGTTTCCAAAAGCGCAAACAAAAAAGTGAATTAAATATCCCAAAGTAATTACAATACTACAAAAAAGAAGATTCTTTTTTCTATAAAACAAGGTATTACTGTAATAAATAAAGGCGATATATTCCACTATAACTGCTAATATAAGACCCAAATCAATTCTCATTATTTGCCTCCTAACCACGTGTTAAACGCCATGTCAAATTCTTCAAATTTCCGGCGGGAAACCTTTAAATCATATGTTTTTTCTTGATATGCACAAATAAGTTTATCTTGTGTGTAATTCTGTACATAAAAAAAATTTACGCAATACCCTCTATAAGGCTCTCCAAAATGACCCAAACCAGACACAACGTCATAAATAGATTTATATGTATCATACGTATAAATTTCTCCGTTTAGTGATACAATGCGTGTTATTTTGTTTGAAACATAGACATATACTATGCTTTTTACCAAAATATCCACCTTTCCACTTCTGACTGTTACTGTTATGGTTTGGTGCATTCCATTTAATTCTTTAATTGCGGAGTTAATGCCATTACTTAACTGATGCTCATCCAATGGTTTTTTCCAATACCTAAAAGCATCTACAGCAAAGGCATTATCAAGATAATCCCAATAATTTGTAATGAATATTATCAAACAGTCTTTGTTTTCTTTTTTTATTTTTTTAGCCGTTTCAATACCGTTTAATTCTCCCATTTCTACATCAAGAAAAATTATATCGTACTGCACAGGAGAGGCTAAAAGATTTTCTGGGGCGTTAAATCTTTTAACAGTTCCCTTTATGTTTTTTTCACTCAAAATTTTAGCAATAAGATTTGTTTCTTCAGCCAGTGCAACATTGTCATCATCGCATATTGCAATTGCAAGTTTCATAACAGTTTCTCCTTTGATGAAATTTACAGCTTATAGATCTGGTATATTGAATGCTTCAATCTTCATTGTTAGTACAACATTTTACAAGTAAATTGAGTATTTCCTCAGCATATTCCCTTTGCGATGGGGTTAACTTCTCTAAGCACAAATTCATAGGTGTATTTTGAGCTTCCTTTCCCAACAACAGATAATCTGTAGAAACATTCAATTCTTTTGCGATCGCAATGAGTGTTCCGACAGCAACACCGCTCAGACCACGCTCGATCTCTGACAAATGTTTACCAACAATACCAACTTTGCGTGCTAATTGTTCCTGCGTCAGTCCTGATGTTCTGCGTACATTAGAAATGCGTTTCCCTATAAGTACATTATCACTTTTATATTTAGCATTCATTTAATCACAACCTTTCGTCTTCAATTATACTCATATTATCACGAAAAGTGAACATGATAATATATTGATTATTCGTGTTGAAAGGTTGTATATTTGTGAAAAAAAATGAATCCCTATTTCGTTAACTCTTCAAAAGATGATAATTTAGATAATTCCTCCGCAAATCTTTGAAATTCCTTAATATCGGGATATTTATCCGATAGTTCGGATACCTTTCTCTTGAACATTTCAAATGTTCGTTGATCAAATTCTGTTTCTTTGTCAGAAAAGTCATCCACAACGCTCTCCTCCTCCATATCTATTTCACGAAACTTTCACAACATATATCTAACATTTTATAATCATTGTCAATTGTAAGAATCACATTTTCTGATTTATATGTTTCTAATATTGTTCATTCAGTTTATTTTCGGTTTATATTTATGGTATATAGTTATTATAGTAAATAAAAAACACAAAAGATGAACAAAGGGGAGGAATATATTATGTTAAAAACCTTAGTTGAACGAACAAAAAAATGCAGCTATGTCTGTGCTATACTGACAGTGATACTGCTTATCCTTCAGTTCGTGCCATTCTGGAGCTTTGAAGGCGATACACTTTCAATAAGCGGATATGTATGGCTCGATTCGAGCAATCCTCAGTTCGCACAGTATGTGCTCCATAACACCGGCGCGGAAGCTAACGTAAATCCGGTCATATTCATGTCGGTATTTATTATACTTTTCGGTATCCTTGGCGCTGCCGCAGGTTTCTGGAAGCCTAAGAACGGATATGTTACTTTAGTTGCAGACATTGCCGCTTTGGCAGGTATCGTATTCTTTATCGCTGATCCGATGCTCAGACTCAGTTTCATGTGGATAATCCAGTTTATAGTCTGCATTGCGATACTCGTTTTCTCGGTGCTCGCAATAGTATTTGAAAGCAAAGCGAAAAAACTCAGCAACGGAAATTCTGCAGCTTCATTGCTTAACGCAACAGAGCGCGCAGCATCCATAAGAGCTTTGGCTTCCAATGCCGGAACTGTTGAAGGCAGCGATGTGCTTGATATCACCGGTCCTGATCTCAGCCATCTTATAACTTATCTTACCGATCCGGCTGCAGAGTGCAGAGCCGCTGCTGCAGAGGTCCTCGGAAAAACTGCGGTAGATGCAGCTTTCACTCATATGAGTCATCTTATAAATACCGAAAAAGATGAAAAAGTCATAAACGCTATGCGCGCATCACTTGCAAGTATTCATAAGAATATGGAAAAACTCCATATAGAGTCTAAATGATCTATATACATACAGCCGTCTTCTGCGCTTTGACAAGAAGACGGCTCTTTTTTTTATTAAATTTCTGTAGAAATTTCACAATATCCTGTCAATGATATTGATTTAATGCGAGTAAAGCATTATAATATATGAAAACATATCTTTTAGGAGGAATCCTTTATGTTCCACATACTTGTAGCGGATGATGATAAGAACACAAGAAAGTATCTTCGCGCCGTTCTCGAAGCAGACGGATATACTGTGTCAGATGCAAAAGACGGCGAAGAAGCCCTTGAAGTTATGGACAAAGAAGTGATCGATCTGGTCATACTTGATGTTATGATGCCTGTAATGGACGGCTATGAATTCACAAAATGCCTGCGGGAAGCAGACAATGAATTGCCTATATTGATGATCTCGGCAAAACAAATGCCGGAAGACAAAAAACGCGGATTCCGTGCCGGAACTGACGATTACATGACCAAACCTATAGACGACGAAGAGATGCTCCTGCGGATCAAAGCGCTTCTGAGACGTTCCAAAATAGCCAATGAGCATAAGATAGTAATAGATGATGTAACACTTGATTATGATTCGTTTACTGTGAACAGAAACGATGAAACACAAATACTGCCGCAGAAAGAATTCCTGCTGCTTTATAAACTGCTTTCATATCCGGGCAAGATCTTTACACGCATACAGCTAATGGATGAGATATGGGGCTGTGATACAGGCACCGGATGGGAAACGCTTACTGTGCATATCGCGCGACTGCGCAAAAGATTTGAAGGCTGGGACGAATTTGAGATACAGTCTGTAAGAGGACTCGGTTACAGGGCGGTGAAAAAGTCATGAAAAAGATCAAAAATGAACAAACAGAAAAATTAAAATCAGAGCTGTCCGGACTTTTTACCGCTGTAGCATTTTCCGCAGCCGCCGCTGCAATACTCATTACTTCCGCGGCTGCTTTTTTTCTTGTGAGCGCAGATGTGTCTCCGATATTTAACTATACAGAAGAAGGCATGAAACGGCTTATTATACTGACCTCGCTGTGCAGTATCATACTGAGTCTGCTATTCATACTTATAGCCGGACTGATATATGTGAAACCGTTCTGCCGCCTTATATACGCGATGGACAGGCTTGCTTCGGGGGATTACAACGCGCATATAGCCAACGGGAAATTTTTCGGCAAGCTTTCTGTGATGAGAAAGATCACCGATATTTTCGATAAAATGGCATCCGAGCTTCGAAACACAGAAGTGCTCCGATCCGATTTCATCAATAATTTCTCACATGAATTCAAAACACCGATAGTTTCCGTCACAGGTTTCGCAAGACTTTTAAAGAAAGGCGGTCTTTCCCATGAGCAGGCTATGGAGTATATCGATATAATCGAAGAGGAATCAATGCGTCTCTCACATATGGCAACAAATGTTCTCGATCTTACAAAAATAGAGAATCAAACTATACTTACCGATGTTGCATCTTTCAATCTTTCAGAGCAAATACGCTCCTGTGTCCTTCTCCTTGAAAATAAATGGTCCCGCAAGCATATAGATATGCAGGTATATATCGATGAGTATTTTATCTGCGCCAACGAAGATCTTCTAAAGCATATTTGGATAAATCTTATCGATAATGCGATAAAATTCTCGCCGGAACACGGCACTATAAAGATCGTTATCACTCAAAATGTAATGCATCTTTATGTATCGATATCCAACACCGGAAAAACAATACCTCCGGGATCCATCGGAAAGATCTTTGATAAATTTTACCGAGCCGATGAATCGCATTCCTCGCAGGGAAACGGGATAGGTCTCGCCATAGTCAAGCGCGTTGCCGAGCTTCACCAAGGCACAGTATCAGTCAAAAGCCAAGACGGCACCACAACGTTTACTGTGATGCTGCCTAAATATCAATAATATAAAAAATATGCGGATGAGGGATCCATACCTTCATCCGCTTGATTTTTTATTTATAAAAGGGACGGCAAAAACGCCGTCCCATATAATTTATTTACTAAACAGATCAATCGTTGAACTCTTTGTTCCATGAATAGAACTTTCTGATATCTGCGCCGACCTTCTCGAGCTGATGCTCAGCCTTGAGGTTACGTGTAGCTATAAAGTGAGCTCTGCCGTTCTTATTCTCAGCGATCCACTTGGATGCAAATGTACCGTCCTGGATCTCCTCGAGGATCTTCTTCATCTCTTTCTTTGTATCCTCTGTGATAAGACGCTTTCCTGTCTCATAATCACCGAATTCAGCAGTATCCGAGATCGAATATCTCATTCTTGAGAATCCGCCCTGATAGATAAGGTCTACGATAAGCTTCATCTCATGGATACACTCGAAGTATGCGTTTCTCGGGTCATAACCGGCCTCAACAAGAGTCTCGAAACCTGCCTGCATAAGAGCGGTAACTCCGCCGCAGAGAACTGCCTGCTCACCGAACAGGTCTGTTTCAGTCTCGCACTGGAATGTTGTCTCAAGTATTGCAGCTCTTGCGCCGCCGATACCTGCGCCGTAAGCCAAAGCCATATCAAGAGCTCTGCCCGATGCGTCCTGCTCAACAGCTACGAGGCAAGGAACACCTTTGCCCTCAACGAACTCTGATCTTACCGTATGACCCGGTCCCTTCGGAGCGATCATTGTTACATCAACGCCCTTAGGCGGTACTATCTGCTTAAAGTGAATGTTGAAACCGTGAGCAAACATAAGCATATTGCCCTCTTCAAGTCCCGGTTCGATCTCATTCTTGTAAATATCAGCCTGTTTCTCATCAGGTGTAAGTATCATTATGATATCCGCCATCTTAGCAGCCTCAGCTGTTGTGTATACCGGGATACCGTAATCCTCAGCCATCTTTCTTCTCGGTGAACCTTCGCGCAGACCTACTATAACGTCCATGCCGCTGTCCTTAAGGTTCATTGCATGCGCATGACCCTGTGAACCGAAACCGATGATCGCGATCTTCTTTCCGTTGAGAAGCTGCATATTGCAGTCATCTTCATAGAAAACTTTTGCCACATGATCTAATGATTTTGCCATTTTGTGTTACCTCTTTTCTTATAATACAACAGAGCTTTGCTCTTGTTTATATATAAAACACCGGATGTCCGGTATTTATTAACTTAGTTATTTATCAAGTTTGAGCGTATTCGCGCCGCGTTCCATAGCAGTCATACCGGTACGCGCTATTTCCTCTATCCCATAGCATTCGACCATTTTCAAAAATGCCTCTATCTTGTTGTCTGATCCGGTTATCTCCGCTGTTATGGTCGTTGCAGAGATATCGACTATATTGGCTCTGAACACGTTTGCAACTTCTATGATCTCGCCTCTGTTCTTTGTGCTTGTCTTTATCTTTACAAGTACAAGACCGCGCTTGACCATTTCGGAATCCTTCAAAGTCTTTATCTTTATGACCTCAAGGATCTTCGAGAGCTGTTTCGAGACCTGCTCGACCATATAAACATCGCCCTTCACCTCTATGGTTATACGCGAGATGCTTTCGTCTACCGTGGTCCCCACCGAGAGAGAATGGATGTTAAATCCGCGGCGGGTAAAGAGACCCACCACTCTGGAGAGAACACCAGCTTTATTTTCTACGAGAACTGATAATGTATACTTTTCCATATTCAATCCTCCTCCCGAAATGTCATCTTATTCTCATTGAGCGAATCACCCGTCGGCTCGTACGGATCTACCTCCACAACGAGCAGATAGCTTTCCTTGTCAGCCATCATCTCATCTATCGCCGCATCGACCTGCGAATTTTCACGGACATTACCGCTCTTTATGCCGTATGCCTCGGCGATCTTATTGAAATCGGGCTTGTCACCAAGATCGACCATCTGATAGTTCGATCCGAAATACAGATACTGGTGCTCGTGTACCATTCCGAGACGATCATTTCTGAAAAGGATCATTTTCACCGGTATCTCATACTGCGTCATGGTACCCAGCTCAGGCATATCCATCTGGAAACTTCCATCGCCCATGACCGCCACTACCGGCAGCTCATTCTGCGCTCTGCTTGCGCCTATCGCAGCCGGCAAGCCGTATCCCATCGTTCCAAATCCTCCGGATGTGAGGAAATGTCTTGAATCCTTTACATTATAATGGTTTACGCACCATATCTGGTTTTGTCCTACCTCTGTCGTGAGATATATTTCCGAACCGGTCTTATCCGCCAGTCTCTCCAAGAAATATCTCGGATCAACATATCCTCTGTCATCAGTCGGACGCTTATATGCGAGCATACTGCGTACCTCGTCCGCTTCTTCTATCCACGCCTCCGGCGCTTTGTAGCCTTCAAGCATTGGCTCAAGCTGTGATATAACATCTTTTATATCCCCAACTACCGGTATCGACGGCTGCATATTCTTGCCTATCTCCGCCGGATCTATATCGATATGAACAAGCTTATTTGCCTTTTCAAGTCCCTTTGCGTTTGCAACGCTCCTGTCACCGAGCCTTGATCCCATCACTATGACCAGATCTGAACGATTTAAAATTATATTCGCGCGTTTCGCTCCGTGCGAACCTATCATTCCGTAATAACGTTTGTCATCCGACGGCATAACGCCGATCCCCATCATGGTCGATATCACCGGAATGTTTGTTTTATCGATCAGCTCTCTGAATTCCGATACGGCATCGGAGCATGTAACTCCTCCGCCGGCAAGGATAACAGGCTTTCTCGCCTTCTTAACAGCCTCGGCAACTTTCTTGACCTGAGCCTCGTTAGCTTTGCCGGGCAGCTTGTAGCCGCGTAAGCTTACAGTATCATCCCTGTCGCTTCCATCGTATTCCTGCTTCAGAACATCTACCGGGAAATCTATCAATACCGGTCCCGGACGTCCGGTGGTAGCTATATGAAAAGCTTCGTTGACTATTCTCGGGATGTCAGCGCAGTTCTTTACCAAATAGCTGTGCTTAGTAAACGGAAGTGTCGCTCCTATTATATCTACTTCCTGAAACGCGTCCTTGCCTATGAGCGGTACCGCGACCTGACCGGTAAACGCTACCAAAGGTATCGAATCCATATAAGCCGTTGCCAAACCGGTTATAAGGTTTGTTGCTCCCGGACCCGATGTGGCAGTGCAAACTCCCGCGCACTTTTTCACACGCGCATAACCTGATGCCATATGCGCCGCACCCTGTTCATTTCTTGACAGAATATAATCTATCGATGAATGCGAGATACTTTCTATAATAGGGGCATTTGCAGCGCCCGGATATCCGAATATTACTTCTACGCCGTTATCCTCAAGCGCCTTTATTGCCAAATCCGCACCTGTCATTAAAATATATCCTCCTTTTCAAACAAAATACATAGCGGCGGCTTCGAGTCGAAAACCGCGGTCTTAACTATATTACAGGCGCCCGGTCGGCGCTCAAACGCTGACGTTTTTAACGTGCAGCGAATAACTCGTCTATTATTCAGTAATTGTTTTTCTGAATATACTTTCATACTATCATATTTTATCAGCATTCAGCCGAAATGTCAACCTGTTTTCTGATAATTGTTTGGTTTTTATACACAAATATCACAGTTTATTTCTTTTTTTGTTCGGTTTTGCACCTACGCGCTTATACCTCTTTCCTACGCCTTCTCACAGAATACCTGTATTTCAGACAGACCTGACAAAACAGTATCCCCCGCGGGACTTTTTATTATAAGTGACGGCGCCTGTTTTATCCCGTATTTTTTTGCCGGCTCCGGATCTTCATCCGCAACGACCGTCTTATACTTTATACCTACAGCATCAAGCATCTTCTTTGCGGCTCTGCATTTCGGACAAACAGATGTGGTTATCAGCATCAGTTCTTCCGCGTCTGCCGCGCCGGTGTTCTTGGATGCATCTTTTTCTTTCGTTTGTTCTTTTGCCGCATTTCCCGAATACGGAACTGCCGATATCTTATATGTTTTCCTCTGCTTAAACTCCTGTACCTTGCCGTCGTTCCAGTTCCTCACCGGACGATAATATCCCGTTATCCTGCTGTATACCTCCGTGTCAGCGTTGCATATCGGGCATTTATACTGTTCACCGCTTATATATCCATGGTTCTTGCAGACAGAATATGTCGGCGAGAGCGTATAATAAGGAAGCTCGTAGTTTTCCGCTATCTTCCTTACCAGCTTAGACGCAGAATGCCAATCCGGCAGACGCTCTCCCAGAAATGCGTGAAAAACAGTTCCGGATGTGTAAAGTGTCTGAAGCTCATCCTGAATATCAAGCGCTGTGAATATATCATCGGTATAGCCGACAGGCAAATGTGAACTGTTCGTATAATACGGAGTTCCGTCACCCTCAGCTGCGGTTATTATATCGGGGAACTGCTCAACGTCATGTTTAGCCAAACGATATGCCGTGGATTCCGCCGGAGTAGCCTCAAGGTTATAAAGATCCCCGTACTCCTCCTGATAATCGGCCAGCCTCTCACGCATATGATTCAAAACATCCCGCGAGAACTTTTGTGTCTCCTCATGTGTCATATCCTTGCGTATCCATTTCGCGTTAAGTCCCGCCTCGTTCATTCCTACAAGACCTATAGTCGAAAAGTGGTTATTGAATGTGCCGAGATATCTTTTAGTGTATGGATATAATCCCTCATCGAGCAGCTTTGTTATTACCGTTCTCTTGATCTTTAACGAACGCGCGGCTATATTCATCAACCTGTCAAGCCTCTTATAAAAATCAGCCTCATTCTCCGCAAGATATGCTATCCTCGGCATATTTATGGTAACGACGCCCACCGATCCCGTGCTCTCTCCGCTTCCGAAGAATCCGCCGGTCTTTTTGCGCAACTCTCTGAGATCAAGTCTGAGCCTGCAGCACATGCTCCTGACATCGCTTGGCTGCATGTCACTGTTTATATAGTTGGAAAAATACGGTGTTCCATATTTTGCAGTCATCTCAAAAAGCAATTTGTTATTCTCCGTGTCGGACCAATCAAAATCCTTCGTTATAGAATACGTTGGTATAGGATACTGGAAGCCTCGGCCATTCGCGTCTCCCTCTATCATTACCTCGATAAACGCCTTATTTATCATGTCCATTTCTTTTTTACAGTCTTTGTACTTAAACGGCATTTCTTTGCCGCCGACTATCGCATTAAGCTCGGCAAGGTCATCCGGAACGGTCCAGTCAAGCGTTATGTTTGAAAACGGCGCCTGCGTGCCCCATCTTGACGGCGTGTTCACACCATAAACAAACGACTCTATACACTTTTTGACCTGCTCATAATTTAAATTGTCCGCTTTTACAAACGGCGCAAGATATGTGTCAAATGATGAAAAAGCCTGCGCTCCTGCCCATTCATTCTGCATTATGCCCAGAAAGTTCACCATCTGATTGCAAAGCGTACTGAGATGCTTTGCCGGTGCCGAAGTTATCTTACCCGGTATACCGCCCAATCCCTCCTGTATCAGCTGTTTGAGCGACCAGCCCGCACAATATCCGGTCAGCATAGACAAGTCATGGATGTGGATCTCGGCGTTTCTGTGAGCGTTAGCGATCTCATCATCATATATCTCCGAAAGCCAATAATTGGCTGTTATCGCGCCGGAATTAGAAAGTATCAGACCGCCTACAGAATATGTCACCGTTGAATTTTCCTTTACTCTCCAGTCATTCACTCTCAGATAATTATCCACTACCTTTTTATAGTCGAGCATGGTA
Source organism: uncultured Clostridia bacterium (assembly GCA_904395315.1). GTDB lineage: Bacteria > Bacillota > Clostridia > UBA1381 > UBA1381 > Ornithomonoglobus. The sequence continues at coordinate 19,520 of CAJFNT010000011.1, read as the reverse complement.
GTCTCTACGCTGCGGAGCTTTTCACGCTGACGCCGATAGAGGATGTATGCCTTTGCAATATCGGCATAACCCGCCTTTATAAGGACCGCCTCTACACTATCCTGTATATCCTCAACTGATATAAGGTCATTCTTTATCTTCGGCTCAAAGTCGGCTGTCACTTTCAGCGCCAAAAAATCTATAACTGACGTATTGTACTGTTTTTCCTGAGCCTCAAACGCCTTGGTTATTGCCGCTGAGATCTTTTCAAGTTCAAATCCTACGATCTTCCCGTCTCTTTTTATAACACTGTACATAGCACTGCTCCCTTTCAACATAATAATTCTATATCTCTTGAATACCTCATATCATTGCCATTTTTCCGACTTGTAAATCGATATCCATTATCGTACGCATTTAATTATAGCACAATATATACAGTTTGTCAACGCCATTGCACACAACATATGGTCGGCATTCTTTTATAATCCTCTGACGCTCGTATTTGGGCACCGTGTTCGCGCCGCTGAAGCCATTTTCAGCATTTCCTCATCATCGTATGCCAAAAGCCCTTCAGGAGCCAAAACACCTTCCGAAGCTTTGTATTTCTGCAGATAGTACGGAGCATCGGTACATAGAATTCCCGCTATCCCCTCTATATCCTCCGGAGCATGTATCCCCTTTACCACAGTGGTCCTGAATTCATAAGACACAGAAGATGCCTTTAAGATCTCTATACTTCTCAATACCGCGGACACATCCGCGCGTATTCCGGCCGCCAAATGATACTTTTCCGGCACATGCTTCACATCCATCGCAACATAATCAACAAGACCGCGCGAGATCATCTCATTGAGCCTGTCAGGATAAGTGCCGTTCGTATCCAGTTTTATTTTATAGCCTGACCCGCGTATCTTTTCCGCAAAGGAAAACACATCGCTGTGCATCAACGGTTCCCCTCCGGTTATCACCACACCGTCCAAGAGACCGCGGCGTTTTTCAAGATATGCAAAAACTTCATCTTCCCCGAATTCGGGAGCATCCTTTAGGAGTCCCGAATTATGACAATACGGGCATCTGAGATCACAGCCGATAGTAAATACTATACATGCCACTTCTCCCGGATAATCAAGAAGCGTCAGCTTCTGAAATCCGCCTATCCTCATACAAGCCCTCCTTCACTCGATCTGTGTCCATAAAAATGCATTCTTAATCCAACAGGTATAAGTATTATACAGCAAAGCCAAATAGAATGCTCCGCGCCGAGACCGGCTGTATCCAAAACACGTATCAAAAACGCGCTCGAAGCCGCTCCGAACACAAAGAAAATTATATTTGCAAGATAAAGCACGCCTCTGCTTATCAAGGCATTCTTATCATCACGCATAGTTTTTGCCACCGATATCGCAAACTGCCTCAGATTATTAGTGCAGAACACAGTTGACATCGTTACGCCGCGGCACGCTTTAAACGTATTGTACTGCATAGCGCACAGGAACGATACAGAGACAGTAGTAAACGCGTGGGGAACGCTTTCCGGCAAAAAACCCACTATCACAAACACAGTAAACTGTATCACAATAAACAGTGTATACCAGCTTATTCTGCCCTTGAATCGTTCAGGCATGCGCACCGTAAGAAATATCCCTATAACATAAGCACTCATAGGTATCAGATAATAAAGCGCCTTAAAAGGCTCTTTAAAATACGCGAAATTTATTGCCATGAGCGCGAAATTTCCGGTTTGAGCATTAGCGAATATATTCCCTTTCAAAAGATATGTATATGCCTCAAGAAATCCCCCTATAAAAGCAAGCGCCATACACACTCTGAATTGTTCGTGCGCGGGATACAGCTTGCGTCTTGCCCGCAAATATGTCTTTTTTATAAAGCGGACCTGCTCCGCCATAAAAATCACCCTCCCAAAAGCTTCAAATAGACAATCTCCAAACAGCAAGATCATCTGAAATATAAAAAACGGAGCCGTCATTCCATAAACGAACGGCTCCGCAAATCTATTTCTGTTACTTCAAAAGCTCATCGGCAAGAGCCCCAAGCTTCTCCACATCCGCCGCCTTCATTGCCGAGCGTATGGTTACCGTATTTTCACATATAGTAATGTTTTTCATCTCTTCAAGCATTGCCAGCATTGTCTTTGCAGCAGTCGGTCCCCATGAACCGTTCTCAACAAGCGCGACTTTCCTGTTCTTATAGCCCTTGCTTATGAGATGACTCAGAAAATCATGCATCGGCGCAAAAACTCCAGCATCATACGATGCAGCAGCAAACACTATCCTGCCATATCTAAACGCCTTTGACACGCACTCTGATATATCGGTACGTGAAACATCAGCGATCTCAAGATCCTTCACGCCCTTTTCCTTGAATATTTCCGCAAGCTTTTCAGCCGCCGCTTTTGTATGTCCATGTATCGACGCGTAAGCAATAAACACACCGTCAGTCTCCGGCTTATAGCTTGACCACGTATCATAAAGACCGAGATAGTGTGCGAGATCCTTGTTAAGCACCGGTCCGTGAAGCGGGCATATAACGTTCACCGGAACTCCGGCAAGCTTTTTAAGCACATTCTGGACTTGAACGCCATATTTTCCCACTATATTAAAATAATACCTTCTCGCCTCGTCATCCCAATCCTCATCCGACGCGATCGTGCCGAATTTTCCAAAACCATCAGCCGCGAAAAGTATCTTTTCCGACATCTCATATGTCATCATGACCTCCGGCCAATGAACCATAGGCGCCATTATGAATTTTAAAGTATGCGCTCCAAGCTCGAGCGTGTCTCCCTCTTTTACAACGACCTTACGGTCATCCAAATCTATATCAAAGAACTGACCTATCATTGTGAATGTCTTAACATTCCCGACGATCTGCATCGACGGATACTTTGCCGCGACATTTGCGATATTCGCCGCATGATCCGGCTCCATATGTGATACTATAAGATAATCCGGAGTTCTTCCGCCGAGCGCCGCTTCAAGATTTTCCGCCCATTCCTTTCCTCTTCTCTTATCCGCTGTATCCATAACGGCTATCTTTTCATCCATTATAACATAAGAGTTATACGATACACCGTTCGGCACCTTATACTGGCTCTCAAAAAGATCTATATCCGCATCATCTACGCCAATATATTTGATCGTATCCGTGACAAATGTATTTTTCATGAGTCATTATCCTTTCATGCTGTTTTTCTTCTGACGCATCCCTCTGTTAGTATGCGCTTATCCTCACAATGATATTATAGCACTTTGACATCATTACGTCAAGCAAAACACGCTGTAAACCTAACCAAATTTGTCTAAAATACGGACGGTAAAATCGGATAAAATTGTTGTCCAACACATAAAATACCCGACCCTCGCAAAATGAGGATCGGGCATACCTTTTACCTGTCTATATATTTCATTATCTCCAAAAGCTGCATGAACTCGCATCGTTCCGCTGCTTTTTCCATGTCATTCGTCTCTATTGACTCCTCTGCCGCCTCGGCGATCACGTCATAGTCCACATCTATCACGCCGTTGAGCTTGAGTCCGAGCATCGCCGCCGCCATTGCAAGCTCTGTGTCCGCTTCCGGCTCCGTTTCAGCGTTTTGTATCGGAAATTCCTTTAAAATACTCTCGCTGCCGCCCGGCTCCTTGTAGCGTACCTTTATATCGAATGCCTCGGAGCTGTTGTTGTACTGTGCAGTCTGATAACGGTATTCGGAGTTTCCGCCCTCAGCCGGCTCTCCATCGCTCATTACAAGCTCGTATACAGCAGTGACTACAGCACCGGAGCCAAGCTCTCCGGCGTCTACCGTATCGTCGGCGAAATCCTCCGCCGCAAGCTGCCTGTTTTCGTAACCCACCAAACGATACTCACTCACTACCATCGGATTGAATTCCACCTGCAGCTTTACATCATCAGCAACGGTATAGAGCGTTTTGTCGATCTCGTCGGAGAACACGCGTTTTGCCTCGCGCATATTATCTATGTAGTAATAACTGCCGTTTCCGTAATCAGCCATCAGCTCCATGCGGTTATCCTTATAGTTTCCCATACCGAAGCCGACTGTGGTGAGGTATATACCTGCTTGACGCTTCGTCTCTATGAGTGTTTTAAGCTCGTCCGTTGAGGACGGCCCTATATTGAAATCCCCGTCTGAACAAAGGATTATCCGATTGTTCCCATCGATCTTGTGCTCCTCTATCGTCTCATACGCAAGCTGAAGTCCTGCTGCGCCGTATGTCCCACCGCCTGGCACGAGCGACTCTATCGCGTCAGCTATCACCTCTCGCTCACTGCACGGCGTAGGCTCAAGCGCTACACCCGCATTTCCCGAATATGTTATTATCGAAACGGTATCCTCGTCTCCAAGCTCGTCAAGAAGGATAAGCATAGCTTTTTTGAGCATTGGAAGCTTATTATAGCTTGACATGGAGCCGGAAACATCTATCAAGAACACCAGGTTCGACGGCTTATCGTCCTCGGTCGTGCCTCCCGTGACCGTTATTCTTGCAAGCTTATTATCGCTCCACGGGCAATCCGTTATCTCAGCCTCTGCCGCAAACTGCTCTCCCTCGGCGGGAGCAGGCGCATCATAACTGAAATAGTTTATCAGCTCCTCCGTCCTCACGGAATTTGCCGCGGGCATCGAGCCGTTGAGTATGAACCTCCTCATATTAGAATACGACGCAGTATCTGTATCTATCGAGAATGTTGACAGAGGCGACAGCGATGTATCCTTGAATTTGTTCGGCTCATAATTCTCATATTCCTCGCTTGATCTGTACGGATTATAGTAGAGTGACTGATCATTGTCCGTTGACGTTTCCGGCATCGCAGCACTGCCGGCATTATTGCTCGAACCTGAGACGCTGCCGCCTCCGCTTACCGCTCCGCCCGGGGCAGCATTATTGAACAATCCGCCTGATGAAATATCATCATACGCATAGCTTTCCTGCGCGCCAAACAAACCGTATCCCACATCAAATGTATATCCATTCTCATCAGTCTCATACCGCTCATTTGTATAAGGAAGGAGCATCGTGCCGTTCTGCACAGAATTGTAAGCATTATACATCATTTTTATAGCATCACGCCGCGTTATATTTCTGTCCGGATCGGCGTGCACGCCTTCAAGCACACCGCAATCCATTGCCGATCCTATATATCCGAACGGATAATCTATCGCTTCGGTCCTTATGCCGCATGCCGCAAGGATCATTTTTACAGCTTGTGAAAATGTTACATTTTCCTCCGGTCGAAATGTGCCGTCCTCAAATCCGTTTATGAATCCGCATGCGGTCGCCTTTTTTATATATTCCTCAGCCCAATGGCCATCGGTATCTTTAAAGCCGGCCGTTTCTGTTAAAATACTGTTGAGAGCATCGCTGTCCGCTGCTTCTAACAGCATTTTCACAAACTCCGCACGCGTAACATTACTGTCGAGTCTCAGTTCCCCGGTCTCATCCCCCGTCATTATCCCATTCTCTTCCGCAAACTCGATCTCATCCGCATATGTTTTTCTTTCTGACTTCTCCGTCACTTCCGCGTATGCCGCGCCTGAGAACAGCATAGATACGGATACCGCAACTGACAATACCGTTTTTAAACCCAAATTGATATTCATTTTTAATCTCCCTTTTACCTGCGCGGCATAACGCCGCTATCCTCGTCCTTTGTTTTTTACCCCGCAAGTGACAACAATAGATACGAAAGCTCCGTCTCATCTATGCCTTCCGCATCGATAACATATGATACTCCGCCGTATACCATGTAACACTTGTAAGATCCGCCCATGTCAAATACTATCGCGTCAGTACCAGCTATATCACTTTTTAAAAGATCAGGATCTGCAAGATATGTATCCGCATATACCGTCTCACGTGATGTTATGATATTTACATATCTTCCGTTATTCCCCTCAAATGCGAATATCCTGCTGTCATTCATAGGAGTACCGTCAGCATCCACCATTAAGCTCATCTCACCGCCGCCGGTATAGGCAAAATCATCCGCCAAATCAGCCTTTTCCGTTATATTGGCACCTAAATAATCAAAATACCGTCCATCGTCCCATTTTTCAAGATGGTATCCGGATGTATCATATGCACTCTCTGTCACGCCGTATACTTGAGCCTCATAAGCGGCATACACCGATGGAGAGTTCATATTGAGAAGCACATTACCGGCAGTCCTCGCTGACTTAAGCGGCGGGATCGCCGATCCATCCGTATCCTTTTCAACCGATCCCGAAGAGGAAGATGATGATCCTTGATCACCCTGCGGTATTTCTACACTGTAAGTTGCTTTGCCTCCGCTTTCTGCCTCAAACCGAGCTCCGCTGTTACTGTCATCAGTCTCGACCTGCAAACTGTAATCAGCCGGCAGATCAGCTCGAGATCCTGAATATGTGTCGGATGATACGCCCCCATCTACTCCCGATTTCTCCAGAGCTTCTTTCATATAGTCCTCTGTGGTTTTCCTCTGCGTACCGGCTTCTGCGCTGCTCTGCGGCAATGTGCCTCTGTCCTCGGAAGCTGCCGGGCTTTGCGCTGCAGGCGCTTCGGATGCCGCTGATCCATCGGATGACGGCTTTTGTGAGGATGACGATCCGGGAACAGCTCCATTTCCCGGCAGAGCGGGATCGGAATGCTCATCGGAGCGATCGCTGTCTGTAACAGAAGAGGTCTCGTTTATAATTCCATCTTCTCTGCCTGTGAGATCATAATTATGGACCGCCGCAAATATAGCAAGTCCGGCTGCGGCAGCTCCCGCGGCTGCCATATATGGTCTCATATCACGACGCTTTGGCTTCTTCTGACCAAGTATCCTGCTTCTGAGCTCATCACTCGCATGGATATTATCAAAAGCGCGTCTATACTCTTCTCTGAAAGACTCATCGTCAAAATTGATCTCACCCAATACCGCTCACCTCCTCTCTGATAATCTCTTTCAGCATATCACGGCCGCGGTACAGCTGTGATTTCACTGTTCCTTCTGCTGACTTTGTTATATCCGCTATCTCCTTTACTGAATAACCTTCATAATAATAGAGATGTATTACTGTTCTGTATTTCTGCGGAAGACGCATCAGAGCGTAATACAGGTCGCTTTTCTCCTCTGTCTCAACACTCAGATTTTCATCAAGGGCCTCTGTTTTTTTGAACCATGACGACAAAAACAGATCTTTTGTGCAATTTATAGTGACCCTTAAAAGCCATGCCTTGACATGTTCTTCATTATCGAATTTTTTATTTGTCTGCATGAGCTTCAGAAAAACCTCCTGCGTTATATCCTCCGCGTTCTCCCGGGATTTTGTGCGCGACAAAGCAAGCCTATAGACGGTGTCTATATACTTTTCGGCTATATCGTTATATGTAAACCGATACATCGACCTTCCTCCCGTACGTACATCGGAAAACGCAGTTCCCGAAAGAGTGCTGTCACCGCCTTTCAATAATAATACGGTTGAGGACCGTAAATGGTTGCGGTAAAACAGAAAAAATTTTATTTATATATAATTGTATCATATAACTCCCATTTTGTAAACGCCATGTTTTGCAATATGTACTATTTTATTCATAAATAATTCTTAAAAAATTTATGAAAAACACTTTAACATCCCGCTCCGATATGCTATAATAGATATAGTTCAGAAAATAAAGCCCTTACGCGGCTTTTTAATAAATGACAAGGGAGTGGATGAAAAATGGCAACAAAGGTATTGGTTGTTGATGACGACGCCAACATAGTAAAACTTATCAAACTTTATCTTGAAAAAGAAGATTACAAAGTTTGCACTGCCAGCAACGGCAAAGAAGCACTCGACGTATTCAAACATGAAAAGCCATCGATCATTATACTTGATATAATGATGCCGGAGATGGACGGAAATCAGGTCTGCCGTGAGATACGAAAGACATCGGACGTGCCTATAATAATGCTCACGGCAAAAGGAGAAACATTTGATAAGGTCCTGAGCCTTGAACTCGGAGCCGACGATTATATCGTTAAGCCTTTTGAACCGAAAGAGCTTGTTGCCAGGATCAAGGCTATACTCCGCCGAAGCGATAATAAAAACAGAATGAATAACGGTGAATGCATAACATATGACAAGCTTGAAGTAAATCTGTCAAATTATGAACTCAAAATAGACGGGAAGATCCTTGAGATCCCTCCGAAAGAGCTTGAGCTTTTGTATTTTCTGGCATCCAATCCTAACCGTGTATTCACACGCGAGCAGCTGCTCGAAGAAGTATGGGGATTTGACTATTTCGGTGACTCAAGAACTGTCGATGTTCACATAAAACGGCTTCGCGAAAAGCTTGAGGGAGTCGATGCAAACTGGCAGCTCAAGACAGTTTGGGGCGTAGGCTATAAATTCGAGGTAAGATAACAATGTTTAAAAGCATATTCGGGCGTATGTTCTGGACATACGCCATTATTTTACTCGTTGTATTTTCAACGATCGCAGTAGCTATGTCTATCTGTTTTACACGTTTCAATACCAGAAAGCAGATAGAAACCATGGTATCGGTAGCGCATACCGTAGAATACTGGGCAGGCACACTTCAGATCGAGCAGACAGATGCGCGATCCGCATACGCGTTTTCACAAATATTATATTCATGGTCTAAATTCACGATCTCTGATATCACGGTAGTAAACCGAGACGGTGAAGTGTTTGAAAGCACCTGCGGGATACGTTCTGTGCCGAACGACCTGATGGATTGTGTGCGCCTCAATGCTACCACTGTTCACAAAAGCAACTTCAACGGTTTTTATGAGCATAAGGTATTGAGCGTTGGGTTCCCCATGATATATAAAGACAATGTTATCGGTGCTGTATTCTTTGCAAAAAACACCGAAGATCTCAGGCGCTCTGTTATGGAGCTGATCGTTATGTTCATCTTCTCATGCTCATTCGCAGCGCTTTTTGCCTTTATACTTGTGTATATACAAGCAAAGAAAATATCCGCTCCAATAGCTAAAATAAACAAAGCCGCTCAGATGATAGCCTCCGGTAATTTTGGAGAACGTGTTGAAATAACAAGTCATGACGAGATCGGACAGCTTGCCTCAACATTTAATTTTATGGCAAGCTCTATAGAAAAATCAGAAAAGCAGCGCAAAAGCTTTATATCTGACGTTTCTCACGAACTGCGGACTCCGATGACAAGCATATCCGGATTTGTGCAAGGTATGCTCGATGGGACGATCCCAGACGACAAACGAGATGATTATTTAAAGATCGTTCTCGATGAGTCAGTGCGTCTTACCAAACTTGTAAACGACATGCTCGAGATGTCAAAAATGTCATCGGACGAATTCAAACTCGATATAACTCCGTTTGACATAAATGATCTTATATGCACTTGTCTTATAAGTCTGGAAACAAGAATCGATGAAAAACGACTTAATGTAAATGTTGATTTCCGTCCCGACCGTCTAATTACACTCGGTGATAAATATCAAATCAAGCGAGTTATGCTCAATCTCCTTGATAATGCAATCAAATTTTGTTATGACGGTTCAGAGATCAACATCCACACATGGATAGAAAACGGCAAAGCGCATATATCCGTATCTGATACCGGTGATATTATCTCCGAAAGCGAACAGCACAGTATTTTTGACCGTTTTTACAAAACCGATAAATCACGCACCAAGGATAAAAGCGGAGCCGGACTCGGTCTCTCTCTTGTACAGAACATCATACGTCTGCATAATCAAAAGATAACCGTAAAATGTGTGCCAAATGAAGACTGCAGATCCGGTGTGACCACATTTGAATTCACACTTGAGGTACAATAATATCAAGATCGCAAGCTGCTTTCGAATCAATGTTATCCGAACAATGACAGAAAGCAGCTCTTTTGTATTCGCTAATTATTTTTCGTCACGGTCCATCCAGTGTCTCCATTTTTCACGCTTTTTGTACCGCATCAGCCACAATATAGCAACTACAGCAGCAAGAATCACCGCAATTATAACTCCTATCATATTTCCCTCTCTTTCTTCTTCGAAAACGCAATGAACAGAACAGCGCTTATACACATAAGATACGGATAAAACATGCTCGGAAGCATCATCACCGATGTTATTCCGGCAAGCTTTGCAGCTGTCATCAGCTGTGCCCCGTACGGCAGGATCCCCTGTATCACTGAGCCGAATATATCGAGCAGCGACGCGCTGCGCTCGGGCTGTATGCCATGTTTTTCGGATATACGCTTCGCCATGGGACCCGCCAGCACAATAGCTATGGTGTTATTAGCCGTGGCAAGATCAAGCAAACTTACGAGAACAGCTATCCCATACTGAGATGCCCTATATCCGGCCATACGCCTATTCACAAATGACAGTACCCATTCAAATCCGCCGTTTTTCTTTATAACCGCGCTGATACATGACGCTATGATCGCAATAATAGCGATCTCGTACATCCCTGACATGCCTTCACCGATCACAGGAAATATCCGCATAGGCTCGAGGCTGCCTGTAAACACTCCCGCCGCAACAGAAACAACGATCCCTCCCGAGAGCAGCACAAACACATTCACTCCGCATAAAGCGCCTATCAACACACTTAGGTATGGTATCACCTGAATGATATTATAGCTCATATCCTCCTCCGGAACATATCCGCTTCCGTCCGAAGCAAAATAGAATATCAGCGCCGTTACTATCGCCGCCGGTAAAACTATAAGAAAGTTTGCTCTGAATTTATCCCTCATATTACAGCCCTGAGTGCGCACAGCGGCAATAGTTGTATCGGAAATAAACGAAAGATTGTCGCCGAACATAGCTCCGCACACTACTGCGCCGACAATAAACGGCATCGATATCCCGGTTTTTTGACTTATCTCCGCTGCTATAGGTGTAAGCGCCACTACAGTCCCGACAGATGTGCCCATTGCCATTGAAATGAAACATCCCATTATAAACAGTCCGGTCACTGTAAAATCGGGCGGGATAAATGAAAGCGCCATATTTACCGTGCTCGAAACACCGCCCGCAGCCTCGGCAGTCGATGAAAAGGCCCCCGCCAGCAGATATATTATACACATTGTTATAATATTAGCATCTCCGGCTCCGCTCGCCGCTGCCGCAAGCTTTTTGTCAAAAGCTTCATCCTTATTCTGAAAAAGCGCGGCAAATAACGCAACAAGCAATGCTAGAGTCATGGGCATAGCGTAAAAATCTCCGAGCGCTATACCAACGCCTACATATATCACTATAAATAATCCTATAGGCATAAGCGCCCACGCATTTTCGTTTTTTGAATTACTCTCCCTCATCAGACCCTCCTAAACAACAAAAGGCAGACATTTATGCCAGCCTTTTGAAAAACAATAATGTCATATTTCACGCACAGTATGCCTTGTCGCATGGCAATTCACATTTACCGCAACTGGAAGACCGGCTATATGCGTCGGGAATGTTTCTATATTCACTGCCAGAGCAGTTGTTGTGCCTCCCATTCCCTGCGGTCCTATACCCAAAAGATTTACCTTGTCTAAAAGCAGCTGCTCCAGTTCGGCATAATACGGATCGGCGTTTCTGACATCTATGTCCCGTGTCAGGGCTTTTTTAGCAAGCACGGCTGCCTTATCCATTGTTCCGCCAATACCCACACCCACTACCATAGGCGGACATGGATTCGGTCCCGCTTTTCTTATAGTCTCGACAACAAAATCTATAACTCCCTGCCTTCCGTCGGACGGGTTGAGCATCTTCAGTCCGCCCTTGTTCTCGCTTCCGAAGCCTTTCGGGGCAAATGTTATCTTTATTTTGTCACCCTTTACAAAATCGTAATAAATGACCGCCGGAGTATTGTCATTTGTGTTTACCCTGTCAAGCGGATCTCTTACTACCGATTTTCTGAGATAACCCTCGGTGTAGCCTTGCGAAACGCCTTTATTTACCGCTTCAGTTACAGTATCACCGTCCACAAACACTTCATTTCCGATCTCTATAAAGAATACCGCCATACCGGTATCCTGACATATAGGTACTTCCTTTCTGTCTGCTATATCGGCGTTTTGCAGAAGATTTTTAAGTATTCCTCTGCAAACCTCCGACTCTTCCTCTTTAACGCCCTTTTCAAGCGCATTGCGTATATCACTGTTAAGATGGCAGTTCGCGCTTATACACATTTCCTTTACAGTGCGCGTTATATCTTCACTTTTTACTATTCTCATACGATCTCGCCTTTCATCTGTTATTTACAGCAGCACCCAAGAATCAAACCACTTGAGCCAGTCCACTGCATAATCATAACTGCACGGCGCGCCGCTGAGAACAGGATAGAACATTGCAAACAATATGAGCGCAACCGCAACATAAACGAATGTCCCTACTATCACCGCACATTTATTGCTTCCTATTGTAAGACGCCATCTCCGTTTATATACTGATATAGTCACAGGAGTTCTGTCTTCACAGTTCTCATAAAATGTCTTTATCGAATATCCCAGCATCAATACAACAAATGGTACACACGGGAAGTAATGGTATATATACGTTGTTCTGACGACTGCCATCCATGGCATCAGTTCCGCAAGATATGCAATAACAAGGAACAGCGGCACACGATTTGATACTTGCTTTATCTTGTCATCATATGTGAGCGTAAGCATGAATACTCCCACCATCACCGCTGAATACAGAACTATGCATGGGAACAGTCTAACAAGTTTCTCATTTCCGCTTCCCGATGCATACGCCGCCGCACAGCAAAGCGCGAACACCAGCGCGTACATACCGCCGAAAGCATATTTATTCAGTCCGAAATACTGCTTCTTTTTCAACGGTATAACTATCGCAAGCGCTGTCATATATGCAAACGCGCCTATACCCAGCCACCATACTGCCGGATTTCCGAACGAGCTTATACCTTGCTTCAGACCATTATCAAGAGTATTAGAGAAATACCATATCGGTCTGTACATGATAGGCCATTCGAACCAGTGTGATGAATACGGATGAGTAGAATCAGCAACTGTTTTACTGTGGTATGTGAACATCGAATCCGCATTGTCTATTATCGTTCTAAGACCATTTCCGCTCGGTGTATTGAGATACGGTATATACGAGAGTGTATATATTATTATCGGTATTATTATAAAGAATACCACGCAGAAAGCGAGCGTAGCTATCGTGTTATTTTTAAATGAAGCTATTACCTTTCTGTGTTCAAATATTCCTGTTTTTCCGTTAGGTGTGCGCATCGCATATCTGTATTCCGCATATCTTTCATATATAGTATAAAAGAATATCACTGCCAGACCGGCGCCGGCATAAAGTCCTGTCCATTTGCTTGCCACCGCAAGACCAAAGAATATCCCAGATAATCCCAGCGGTATAAATGTTTTCAGCAGCGGTGTATCATTAAAGCTCAGCTTATAATACTTATACATAAAGTAATACATCAGCATGATAAAAAATGTGACGTATACATCTATAGTCGCTATACGCGTCTGAGCAAAATGCATGAAATCGAAAGTAAACAACAGGCAGACTGCCAATGCCAGCCATGAACGCTTCATCATACGTTTCGCAAACACATATATTACCGGTATCATCATTATGCCGAACACTGTTCCCACTATTCTCCATCCAAACGGCACCATACCGAAGATCAGTATTCCGATACCGATAAGCACTTTTCCGAGCGGTGGATGTGTCCACTCATAGACCGAAAGATGGTGGATAAATTCATACGCTGTACGAGCATGGTATATCTCATCAAAATATGTGCCGGACATAAAGGATTTGCCTTCCGCCATCATCCACTGCTCATCAAACAGGTTGGCAACGCCCTCATCGTCTTTGTTTACAGGCTCGATCTGATTTCCATCGCTGTCAAGGAAGCAGACTTCTTTTACCATAAGCTGCTCGTCCTTGCTCGATACCAGATCCGTCGAAATACGCACATATCTCGCTGTGGCTTCAGTATCACGCATAGTCCAGCAGAATACAGAGCCCGACGTGTTATTGTCCTCAAGCACAACATTCATATTTTCATCATAATATGTGAAGACAAGATTCCTGTCCTCTTCGAGTTGACGCGGTCCGAGATAAAACTCCGTCTTTGCTATTTCTTTCTCGCTTCCCAGATCCACTGTGACCGCTCCGTCCGAGATCACCGTTTCAGTTTCCGGAGCATACATATTTCCGAGATTGTATAAAGCGATAATCGAATATACCACTCCTATAGCCGCGATCGCTATAATATCGAATCTGGTTATTGGAGCAAACTTTTCACTCACTCTGAAAGTAAAACCGCTGCCGGAAATCTTTTTCACAGGCTGCTTTTTCTTTTGCGGCTGTCCCTTATTGATCTTTGCGGCTGTGGGTTCACTGTAATGAACACAGTCTTTTTGAATTATATATACAAACGCAACAGAAAGTATCACATTTATCAAGGATGCCACTGTCACTACCGGACTTCTGAAATAGTGATTTATATCCTGCTGATATATAAATAATATCCACGCCGTATTAAAGAACTGCGAAAGTGAAAACAGTCCGTACATTAAAAAGCTCTTCGTGTTCGGTACAGCAATGAGCGCGAGCAGCAAAAACGCCATTCCCGGGAACGCATATCTCTCATGCATTTTCACAGCCAGCATAAACATTCCGAAAACAAGTATAAATGATGAAAGATAATACTTAGCAGGACTTTTGCTCTTGAAAAATACATATGCCGAATATGCCACTATAAGGACTATAACACCGTAGCCTATTATGCTTGATCCTGTCGTAAGTCCTGCCCAGTTCTTACCTATAGCACCGTATATATTAAACGCGTTTACAGTCATATACGGATACTGCGCCAAGGTGTCAATATACTGCTCAACTATTACTGTGATGCCTTCTATAGGATTACTTCCAAACGGCATGAATGTCACAAACATAAATGCAACCGCTCCGACTCCGCTCAAAAGTATCTTGACCAGCTTATTGACCGAATAATCTTCCGATCTTACAAAATCTATTATCCCATAGATCAGGACAGGCGTAAAGAACAGTGCCTGAGGCTTTATAAGCACAGCAATCGCAAACATAAAATATGAAAGCGTGTATCTTTTTTCAGCTGTGTAGTATACCGCTAATATACAGAACAATGTCAGTATACTGTCCACCTGACCCCATATCGAGCTTACAAGTATATATGCCGGATTAAGAACTATAAGCGCTGCAAACACTGACGAGATCTCATCGCTGAATTTCTTTGATGCTATCTTGTATACAAAATACCCTGTAACAAGATTAGCGATTATAGCCGGAAGCTTTATCAATATCTGCAGTCCAATGCCCTGCATATCAAAGACGCTTCGTATCGTGCCTATAAGATAGAGCACATAAATATATCCCGGCGGATAATCGTGAAATCCCTCGGATACATAAAATTGTCCGAGTCCCTTCTCAAACGCAGAACTCGACCAACCGACGAAGCAAGCCATATCCGTCTCATGGCCGTAATAGCATGCTGCAGCTATGATATTTGCAATAACACCCGCGGCCATAACGGCAATAATATACATAGCGTTATTTTCATTTCGTTTCAGTTCTCCCACACTTTCTTTCAGGTACAATGCCCAAACCGCACCTCCGAACACGGCGGCAAGTACCATGATTGAAATTATTGCAGTCATAAAGTCACCTCTTAAAATCTTTATCTCCCGCCCGCGCGCTTTCATGCGGGCAGTGTATCAGTTCTATTGTACTATATTTTGATATCTTTTTCAAGGGGTAACCGAGAAATTTTACATGCATTCAAAAAAAACGACGCCATAATCAGCATCGCTCCTATATTTTTTGCAGTATTGCCCAAACACTATTTCACCCGACTTTTCATCCATTGATTCCACTATTGGCAATGACTCCAGCTGTATCCCGCGCTCGCGTATGATCCTGCCTCCGGGCTGCCACCCTTTCTCGATCGCGATACCAATACCCTCAACGGACGCTTCGGCTCCTTTTGCGATCTCTAAAAGCCCCATTAGCGCGCAGCCATTGGCAAGAAAATCATCGATTATAAGTATATGATCATCGGTGCCAAGATATTTTTTTGTACCACATACACCTCTGTTTGTAAATAGCTGCGTAAAAAAAATACCGAAAAAAAGGAGAAAAGAACCTCGTCTTTTCTCCTCGATAATTTCAAGCCGAAATCAATCCTCAACTTTGATAACTTCTTTACCTTTGTAATATCCACATGTGGGACAAACTCTGTGAGGCATCTTCAAAGCGTGGCACTGCGGGCACTCCACCAGATCAGGCGCAGTAAGCTTCCAGTTTGCACGTCTTTTATCTCTTCTGGCTTTTGACGTTTTATTCTTAGGTACTGCCATTGATTACACCTCCATAATAATTCTACTCTGATCAATCGTTCGGCTCTGAGGACTCGTCCTCGTTCTGCCTTTTCATTATATCCGCTAAAGCCTGCCATCTTGGATCTATATAATCTTTTTCGCATCCGCAGTCACCTTCATTCAAATTATGACCGCAGACAGGACACAACCCCTTACAATCGACTCTGCACAAATACTTGCCGGAAAGATTCATAAGGAACCTATCACGGATAATGTCATCGAGTTCGACCTCATGACCATCAAAGAGGATCATATCCTCTTCATCATCCTTTCTCTCGCTTCCATCATCTCTTGCAAGGTACTCTTCGATATCAAAATCAACATCGACATGTACATCCGAAAGGCATCTCGCACATTCAGTGATCATCTTGCCTGTAACACGAGCTTCAAGAGTCAGCGTCTGACCGTTGTTATATATCTCACCATTAACAGCAAGCGGTTCTTCAAATACATACGATTCACCGAGGAAATCGGCGCTTTTAAAGTTAACATGACCGTTAACTCCAACTTTAGCACCGGCGATCTTTAAAATAGATGATACATCTACTTTCATACCAAATCATGCCTCCTCAAAACCTCACGTATTCAGCGGATCACTTCAACAATCAGAGTGTTATTACTTCAATTCAACCTTAGCGCCAGCCTCTTCGAGCTCAGCCTTCATCTTCTGAGCCTCTTCTGTAGGAACAGCTTCCTTGATCGTTCCGGGTGCACCGTCAACCAAAGCCTTAGCTTCCTTAAGTCCGAGACCTGTGAGCGACTTAACTACCTTTATAACGTTCATCTTCGATGCGCCTACCTCTGCAAGAACTACATCGAATTCTGACTTCTCTTCTGCTGCTGCAGCGCCGCCTTCAGCACCGCCTGCTACCATTACAGGAGCAGCTGCGCTTACGCCGAATTCCTCTTCCATCATCTTTACGAGCTCTGCAACTTCAAGTAACTTAAGTTCCTTGATCGAATCAAGGATCGCATTCAAATCTGCCATTTTATTTTCCTCCTAAATATTCAATATTATAAAATCTCAATATTATTCGGCCGTAGCCTCTTCTGCCGGAGCAGCTGTCTCCTCTGCGGGAGCTTCTTCCGCGGGTGCAGCCTCTGCCGCCTTCTTCGCGATAAGATCGGGTATCTCTACGCCGCCGTCCGCAATAGTAGCAAGCAATCTTGCAAGTCCGCTTACCGATGAGAGCATGCTGCCCATCATCTTTGCTATCAATGTCTCGAAGTTCGGTGTAGCCGCAAGCTTCTTGACCTCGTCAAGACTCATTACAGAGCCATCCATGAAACCGCCCTTGATCTCGAGCTTTTCGTTTGATTTTGCAAAGTCTGCAATAACCTTTGCCGGTGCTACAGCATCATCCTCTGATACAGCGATCGCTGTGGGTCCGTGCAAAACCTCATCAAGACCTTCAATACCCGCTTCTTCAACTGCGCGCTTCAAGATCTTGTTCTTGATAACAAAATACTTTACGTTGGCTTCGCGAAGCTTGTTGCGCAACTCTGTGTCTTCCGCAACGTTAAGGCCTCTGTAGTCTACAAGGATACCTGTCTGAGTGTTCTTTATAAGCTCAGCAGTCTCAGCTACCTGTGCCTGTTTAGCTTCCAAAACTTTTGCGTTTGGCATAATGTTTTCACCTCCTGTAGAATTCTGCTCGCCCTTTATGCAATATAAAAGGCTCTTCGCCGCAGACGTGAAGAGCCATAAAATTCATAGGAATTATTATAACCTCGGTGGGACTTACGGATCTCTCCTGCCAACTGTCTACGGTGTATCAACTCGGATAGTATATCACATATACCTCCGATTGTCAAGTATAAATTTAAATTTATAACAAATTTTTTTAGGGATAGAAGATCTGCTCCGCAGCGATCCGGCTGCGAAGCACATACCGCCGTTTTACAGCGGCATTGTCCGCATTATCTTCTTAAACTGTTTATTCGAAATTATCCGAGCTTAGCCTGATTTATTTTTATTCCAGGTCCCATAGTAGAAGCTATTACAACGCTTCTCAGATACTGACCCTTTGCTGCTGACGGCTTAGCCTTGATAACAGCGCCCATAAGAGCGTTGAAGTTCTCAAGAAGCTTTGCATCGCCGAAAGATGCTTTTCCTATCGGGCAGTGGATGATATTTGTTTTATCAAGTCTGTACTCGATCTTACCAGCCTTGATCTCCTTAACAGCCTTTGCAACATCCATTGTTACAGTACCTGCTTTCGGCGAAGGCATAAGTCCCTTCGGGCCGAGAACCTTACCAAGACGTCCAACAACGCCCATCATATCCGGTGTTGCAACAACAACATCAAAATCGAACCAGTTTTCGCCCTGGATCTTCTGAACAAGCTCCATCTCGCCCACATAATCAGCACCGGCTTCCTTAGCCTCGTCAGCCTTAGCACCCTTTGCGAATACCAATACCTTTACGCTCTTTCCTGTTCCGTGCGGTAAAACGATCGCACCTCTTACCTGCTGATCTGCATGTCTTGAGTCAACACCGAGCTTTATGTGCGCTTCTACAGTCTCGTCAAACTTAGCCTTTGCGGTCTCAGTAACGAGCTTCATAGCCTCATCAGCATCATAAAGCTTTGACTTGTCTATAAGCTTAACGCTGTCCTTATATTTCTTGCCTCTGAACATTATAAAATCCTCCTTCGTGGTCCTGCGAGAAAAATCTCTCCCACTTATTTTAAATAGATAATGAGAAATCAGTCGCCTACTATAACGCCCATGCTTCTGCATGTACCCGCGATCATGCTCATAGCGGCTTCAACAGTTGCCGCATTGAGGTCGGGCATCTTTGTTTCCGCTATCTGACGAAGATCAGCCTGCGAAATAGTAGCTACCTTTGTTTTGTTCGGAACACCCGAACCGCTCTGTATCTTACAAGCCTTCTTGATAAGCACCGCTGCCGGCGGTGTTTTTGTGACGAATGAGAATGAACGGTCAGCGTATACGGTAATAACTACCGGAATAATCAAGCCAGCGTCCTTTGCCGTCTTTTCATTGAATTCCTTTGTAAACTGCATGATATTAACACCATGCTGACCAAGTGCCGGACCAACCGGCGGTGCCGGTGTAGCTTTGCCGGCGGGGATCTGTAATTTAATATAACCTGCTACCTTCTGTGCCATTACGGCCACCTCCTTA
>CAJFNT010000010.1 GCA_904395315.1 uncultured Clostridia bacterium | reverse complement strand
GCTCATCGGTT
Organism: uncultured Clostridia bacterium; assembly: GCA_904395315.1. Taxonomy (GTDB): domain Bacteria; phylum Bacillota; class Clostridia; order UBA1381; family UBA1381; genus Ornithomonoglobus. Next base: position 42,767 of record CAJFNT010000010.1, on the reverse strand, counting down.
CAGCTCAGAGAGTTCCGACTCCGACAGGTTCAACAACTATCCTTACAGCTGTTGTTAAGGGCGACAATGTTACAAAAGAAGGCATCAATGCCGCTATGAAGGCTGCTGCAAACGAGTCATTCGGTTACAACGAGGACGAGATCGTTTCATCAGATATCGTTGGTATGAGATATGGTTCACTCTTCGATGCTACTCAGACAATGGTTATGGAGATCGGCGACGGTCTTTACGAGGTACAGGTAGTTTCGTGGTATGACAACGAGAACTCATACACATCGCAGATGGTTAGAACGATCAAGTACTTCTCAGAGCTTGGTTAATTTTTAACAGAATCAAAAATCAAGCGGACCGCTTCTGCGGTCCGTTTTGCTTTTGCACACAAAATGAGCCGCCGCTTTTTAGCGCGGCCCGTAAAATACGACTGCTCATTTTGTGTTTGATAAGAGAAGTTTTATAATATAGTGTAAATAGCCTTTTAAATCCCCATTGTAAAAGTTTCCGGCAAAGTGCTTCCGCCGTCTATGACCACCTGAGCGCCGGTTATATAGCTTGACTCATCGCTTCCCAAAAACGCTGCCAGCTCTCCTATTTCCTCCGGTCTTGCGAGTCGTCCCAAGGGGATCGCCGATGCTATTCCTTCTATCACGCTCTGCGGATCCTCCGGGCAGGACTGCTCCGCCATACCCTTGACAAGCGGGGTCAAAACATAGCCGGGACATATAGCGTTGACAGTTATCCCGGACCCGGCAAGCTCACGCGCCATCGCTTTTGTAAATCCGATCAGCGCAGCCTTTGTCGTTGCATATGCAGCCTCGCCCGGATCCGCTACCATATCGCCCGTTACCGAGCTCATGACCACTATCCTTCCGTATCCGCGCTTCGCCATATACGGAACGGCGGCTCTTGTTACGTTCCATACGCCCTTTATATTTATATCTATATGATAATCGCGGTCTGCATCCTCTGAGGAAAGGAACCCGCCCAGCCGGCACACGCCCGCATTGTTCACCAATACGTCTATGCCTCCGAAGGTCTTTACCGCCGTTTTTACAAGCTCGTCCACGCTGCTCCTGTCTCGGACATCCGTCATTACCCCTATAGCCTCATAGCCTTCATTTTTCAGCTCCTCCGCCAAGCTTATGACTGCTTCACCCCGCGCCGCAAGCACGAGCCTTGCTCCGTGCTTAGCGAACACTCTCGCTATACCGGCTCCTATCCCTTTTGACGCTCCTGTTATTATTGCCGTTTTTCCTTCAAGCTTTCCCATTTTATCCACTCCTTTTATTTCGGCTCGTTACAGCGCTTCTTCTCCGCGCATGCCTGTGCGTATCTGAACCACATCTTCAATATTGCGTATAAATATCTTTCCGTCGCCAAAGCTGCCCGTGTTCAATTCCTCAACGACCTTAGCCACTATCTCTTCCACCGCTCCGTCCGGTACAACTGTTCTAAACGACAGCTTCGGAAGCAGCGTTCCGCCGCTGGGCTCATTGCGGGTGTACACCTGTCTTACGCCTCTCTGGTGTCCGTAACCGCTAAGATATGTGACTATAACTCCGTGCGCGCCGCAATTATCAAGTATACGTTTAAGATTTTCCATTTTTTCAGGTTTTATTATAAATTCGATCTCCTTCATATGCTCTCCCTTCTTTAGAATTCCTTATCTCCTTCCGGTGTCTTCATCCATACCTTTTTCCGCTTCCATTCATACATGATCATGAAAAGCCATAGCGCAAGACCGACAGCCATATATCCGGCAAAGCCTATCCATGTCGTTGAGCCTATGCCTATAGTACAAAATACGGCAATTACCGCCATGAATACAAGCGAAAGCGCCTTTAGTATTTTTGAGCATTTGTAAGGACGCTCCCAGTCAGGATGTTTCTTATCCGTAACGAGCGACGAGACCGTTGTTATCACGTAACACAGAGCGCACGCAAATGCCATAAGGTCAAAAAACGAACGTATTTCCTGCATAGCAAGGAACGCCACCGATACAACAAGGATCAAAACGCTCGGAATGACCGGCTGGCTGTACTTGTTCGTCTTTGCAAATATCTTCGGCAGGAAATTCTGACGTCCCATCGCATAGATCATTCTCACACCCGAATACCAGAAACCGAGAACAGACGTGCCTATCGGAAACACAACGCCAACGATACCCATGACAAACACAAACAGCGCTATGTTCGGACCGAAGCAGTATTCAAGAGCCTCAAATGAAATGAACGGGTGACAGTCGCCATTATTCGTAAGCTCCGCCCATGGCATAGCGCCTGCCAATGCGAAATAAAACAACGCATATATAGCTCCGCAGGTAAGCACTGAACCAAGTATCGCTTTTTTCTGATCCTTTATCGGGAAATCGCCCTCCTCTACCATTGCCGGGACCGTTTCAAATCCGAAATAAGGCGTTATCATAAACGAACATCCCACTATCCATGCAATGCCTGTAGACGCGAAGCTTCCGCCGTAGAGCGCATTGTTGCTGCTTGCAAAGAAATTCGAAAAATTCAATATGCTCCAATGTCCGCTGAAGAAAAACATAAGCGAGCATACAGCTATACCGCCTATCCCGGCAAAAAGCATAAATGTCTGCACCTTTCCGGCCACGACATTTTTATATATGCTTAGAATGAACCACAAAACCAATATAACAGCTCCTACTCCTACCGCCTCCCAACCGGTGCAGTTCAGTCCGAACTGGTAATTGATCCAATCGATAATCCCGAGAACACCCGCCGCAGGTACCGCTATCCACGCGCACATTATAAGCCACGCCGACCAGAAGCCCATATGCTTGTTAAGTCCTACTGTATTGAACACAAGACAAGATCCGGCGCTTGGAAGCATAGTTGAAAACTCAGCATAAACAAACGCAGTCGGAAGTATCATGAGCGTCATAAGCCCGAATGCCAAAAATGTTGCCGGTCCGGTATATGACATAAATATACCGTCCCAATAGCACATAAATGTGAATATCGCGCCCGTTGCCAACGCATACACATACAGCAGCCGCATTGATTTCGACAGGGCGTTCTTTTTCGGTACTTCCGCCGCTGTTCTCCTTAAACTTGTTGTTGCCATAAATGATCACTCCTTTTATCAACCGCCGTCACAGGCGGATATTTACTCTCTTTACCCGAAAAGTCTTATATACCTTTCCGCTAACCACATAGTACCGTCAAGATACCCATCCGACAGCTCGGCAGCCGGTCCGGATTCTCTGTGACTCGCAAGCCATGCCATAAGCTGGAGCCGTCTCATCATAATAAATGTATCTATTTCCTCAAAATCCGTGTCGGTAAACGGCATGACCTTTTTATATCCGCTAAGCCATGCGTTTATCAGATCAGGCACTATGTCTTTGTGCTCTATAAAGCTGACGGCCGATGCCAGATCGTGCAGATACCAGCCGAAGCCGCAGTCATCAAAATCGATAACCTTTACTATATCACCCTCGACAAGTATGTTTGACAATCTTAGATCCGCATGGATAAGCCCCCAGTTATCCTGTGTTTTGCCGTATCTTTTAAGTCTCTTTTGTATTATCTTGCACACCTCCTCAAGACATTCCTGAGCCTCGGGATCCATCCCTTCAAAGTCCTGCCATCTGCCCCAGGCAGCAGTTTTGCCGATGATGTTATCGTATGTCCATTCTATACGGTCTATAGATCTTGTTCCGTTCCAGATCGATGCCTGGCGGTGAAGATATGCAGTCGTTTCGCCCAGCATTTCAAAGTCAGTTACGAGCTTTGAATGATCACTCTCGTCCGGTTCACTGCCTTCGAGATATTCACAGATTATACAATAATAAACCTCTCCGTCACTGCCCTCTATCTGCTGTATAGGTTCTCCGTCAGAACCGTTCAGCGGGTTCGCCACTATGAGCGGCGTGTAATCATTGATCTGCCGGAGCCAGTTCATTTCCGAGTTCAATTCGGAAAGAGTATGATATCCGGGTCTACTGACACGCAGTACTCCCTTTTCCTCATCAGTTTTACAGCTCCTGACCATATAAGTGGCATTCTCAGAGAGTACCAATAATTTAGCATACACATCCTCACTCCATTCGTATTTCTTTAAAGCATCTGACGCGATCCCGTCAAAAAAACTCTTGTTGAAAACCATATTTCTCTGCCTCCTGCCAAAATGAAAAAGGATGTACATCTGTGATCTCTCACAAATATACATCCTCGTATAATATTAATGTATTCATATACCGCGAAGAATATCGTCTTTCGCCTCTCCTATTCCCACCGAAAGCTTCTCAAGCAATTCATCGCAGTATTCCTTTGTTACAAGAACTCCGGGCTTGAACTGCAATACGCTCGGATCAAGCTGTGAATATATTGCCCAAACTCCGTTTTTATACAAATGCTGCATAACCGCTACAGCTCCGTTATCACCTGCGAATTCAAGTCCCATAATAAGTCCGTTTTGTCTAATTCCTTTGAACGTATCCGGGTTATCCGCTTTTATTCGTTCCAGCCCCTTGCGCAGGTAATCTGATACAAATCTTACATTTTCCTGCGTTTCGCTGCGGTTTAATATCTCAAAAACCTTGAGAGCGCAGGCACATCCCAGCTCGCTTCCGCCAAAAGTAGCCATATGCGCGCTGCCGTCCTTGGTCATCCAATACGATGCCTTTTCATTCAAAATTACTGCGGAGATCGGATATATCCCTCCCGAAAATCCCTTTGATGTAACGATAATATCCGGAATTACATCATATGTCTCGATACACCACATTTTTCCGCTGCGCAGCAGTCCCGTCTGCACCTCATCCGCTATATATAATGCTCCGCGCTTCTCGCAAAGCTCCTTTACTCTTTTAAGATATCCTGTCTCCGGCATAACAAATCCGTAGGTCGCCGGGATAGTTTCCAGCAGCACGGCCGCTATATCGTCATTTTCTTCAAAAACGCGCTCCATTGCCTCTGTATCATTGAACGGCACCTTTAAAAATTCTCCCGGACGCTCCGCATGGAATATATCACAGTACCGAGGCTCTCCCGCCGCGACTGCAAGTCCGGTATGCCCGTGATAGCAGTTGTTCACACATACTATCTTGAGCCGGTCTGTCGCGCTCCTCGCACATTTGATTGCAAGGTCTATGACCTCGCCGCCGGATGAGCCGTATATTACATGCCGCATCCCCTCCGGAGACGCCTTGACAACGGTTTCTGCAAGCTCAGCCTTAAGCGGTGACGGAAAATGATGATTGCCTATGTCCACATATTTTACCGCGTCTGTCAGCGCGTCTATGATCTCCGGATTTCTGTGCCCAAGACTGTATGTACCGCCGTTGATATGTACATCCATAAGCCTTTTGCCGTCCATATCCCAAAAATAATACCCCTCACGTTTTCCTATCAGAAGATCAATGCCAAGATCCAGCCATTCCTTTGTTTTTCCGCTGTTCCAGTATTTAATAGATTTTTTGAAGGTCTCCTGCTTTGTGACAGTATTGAATATATCAGCTGCACCCATAATAACTGCTCCTTTCATATCAAAGCCTGAATTGTCAGAGTCTGATCTTTTTCTTGCATAAAATAAAGGAGCCTTCCGCATCCTCCGGATACGGTTAGCTCCTTTGCTTTGATGGCTATATTATAGCACTCATATAAAAGCTTCGCAACACAAAATATTTAGGATATATATCAAAATATTTGACTTCGAACAGCTATTTACCCATTATTTGCATACATTTCTGCATTATGTATGATCAGAATACCGCTCTATCCCTGCCCATCTTCTGTACTCAGCCGGCGACATGCCTACCCGCTCCTTAAATTTAGCGCTGAAATAACCGGTGTTTGAAAAATGCAGCAGCTCTGCAGCAGCGCTAACGCTTATATCCGAGCGCCTGAGCAGCACCTTTGCGCGGTCGATCCTGACCTCCATGACAAAATCGTTGAAGCTGACGCCTGTCATCTTCTTAAAGGCATGAGAAACATATGTTTTATTCAGGAACACCTCTTCCGCAACAGAACCAAGCGTTATCCTGCGGTCCACATTCCTTATAACACATTTTCCGATAGTATATATAGTCTTATTCACATCTATGACATTATACTTTTTGAACAGCTCATCCACCTCAGAGTAATAGCGGCACAGCTCGCTCTCCGCTTCGTCACGCGATCTTATCTCATATCCCACGGTACGGATATAGTCACCGCAGTAAATGAATTTTTCCAGCCATGGCTTTCTTCCGATAAAGTGCTTATAGGATTCCTCCTTGACCTTGTCCAACACCTGCTGGGCCGCGACATCATCATTCCAATCATCATATATCATGTCCACAAGATCATGCACAAGCTTATCGACATTATTGCCCCCATCGAATATATGCCGCGCGATCAGCGCTACTTTATCATATATTTTCTCCCGAAAATATTCATCATACCTTTTTTCTGAAACGCGTGTCAGCGCGCCGAGCAGACTGCTCTCAAGCCTGCCATATATAAGATAGTCAAATACTCCAGCTAAAAATACTGACCGCACCGTCTCATAGTCCTCTTTTGTTCCTATCACTATGACCAGCAGCTCCGGATGCTCTGCCGCAAGCTTGCAGATAAACCTGTCGGCTCCGCCTCTGCCCGACGCTGCGAGAATGACCTCGCATTCATGCTCTATTATCATATTTCTGAGCTGTGCCTCGCTCCTTATCCCTAAATAGTTGACATCGCCAAGCTTACGCCAACCCTCCCAGCCACTCAGCCAATCTGATATTTCATTTGATGGATCATGTAAAACCGTTCGGAACATTTAAGCTCACTCCATTAATGTATTATGCAATAATTATAATACAACGGAAGATCAATGTCAAGCATATCAATTGCCGCGCAAAAAGCGGGCTGTCGCATTAAGAATGAACTTCGTGGGACCGCTCGATTTTAGATGCAGAACGGACAAAACGCACACATCGGTGTATGTGCATACTCCGAGTGTGCGTTTCGCTCGTGGCTAAATGGCTTTATAAAGCTATTTAGCGTTCTGCACTGAAGGTGACAGCCCTATTTTTTCGCTTCTATCTTATACCGTATCCCGCTATACCCTCAAGCTCCTCCTCTATCCTTAGAAGCCTGTTGTACTTAGCCACTCTGTCAGTTCTTGCAGGCGCTCCGGTCTTTATTTGACCCGCGTTCACCGCTACCGCTATATCGGCGATAGTTGTATCCTCTGTCTCTCCGCTTCTGTGAGATACCACAGCTGTATAGCCAGCGTTATGCGCCATCTCTATGGCGTCAAGCGTCTCGGAAAGCGTTCCGATCTGGTTTACCTTGATAAGGATCGAATTCGCGGCTCCGCATTCTATTCCTCTTTCAAGTCTTTCCGGATTAGTAACAAACAGATCATCGCCCACGAGCTGAACTCTGTCCCCTATTCTTTCCGTAAGACGCGCAAATCCCTCATAGTCATTCTCACCGAGCGGATCCTCTATGGAGAATATGGGATACCGGTCGATTATCCCCTCCCAGAACTCTATAAGCTCATCAGTGGTCTTCTTGATACCCGATTTCGGCAAAAGATATGTGCCGTCTTCCCGCGCCCATTCGGAAGATGCCGCGTCTATGGCGATCTTGAAATCCTCGCCCGGAGTATATCCCGCCTTCTCCACCGCCTCAACAATGAGCGCGAGCGCCTCCTCATCCGTCCCGAGGTTCGGGGCAAAACCACCCTCATCTCCTACCGCGGTCGGCTGTCCCTTTTCCTGCAGTATACTCTTCAATGCAAAATACACTTCTGAACATTGGCGCAAACATTCCGAAAAAGACTCCGCTCCTATCGGCATAATCATAAACTCCTGTATGTCCACATTATTGTTCGCGTGAGCTCCGCCATTGAGTATATTCATCATCGGCACAGGCATAACATGAGCGTTGGATCCGCCTATATATCTGTAGAGCGGCAGTCCGAGAGCATTAGCGGCGGCCCTTGCGCATGCGAGTGATGTGCCCAAAACGGCATTCGCGCCAAGCTTTTTAAGATTTGGTGTTCCGTCAAGTTCTTTTAACGCGCTGTCGATAAGTCTCTGATCGAGAACATTCATACCTACCAGCTCATCCGAGATCGTTTCATTCACGTTCTTTACAGCCTTTAAAACACCCTTGCCGTTATAACGTTTCTTGTCACCGTCTCGCAGCTCGTACGCCTCATATTCTCCGGTGGACGCTCCGGACGGAACGATCGCTCTGCCGACGCCATCAGTCGTCGTAACTTCCACTTCGATCGTCGGGTTCGAGCGCGAATCAAGCACCTCTCTCGCATGCACGTCAGTGATCTCAATATAGAATTTCATGATAAAAGCTCCTCTCATTATCGCATTCGGAAATATCCGTATAATTATTTTTAACATATCAGGCATTTTTATACTCTGAAGCGGTTATTTATCCCCGAATAAGTCATCGCTTAATTTGGTTAGTTATATCTAACCAACAAAAAAATTATATCATATCCTCAAAGTTCTGTCAATACAAAAATAAAAAGATTTTTTATCAAAATATGTTTACATCAGCGCTCTTCTATGCTAAAATGGAGATAACTGATCAGTATTGGAAAGGTTGTGATCCGATGAAAAAAATACTCGTGGTCGTGGACTATCAAAACGACTTTGTAAACGGCTCTCTCGGGTTCCCCGGCGCTGAGCTGTTAGACGAGGCGATATGCGAAAAAATATCCGAATATGAGGATTCCGAGGTCGTTTACACGCTCGACACGCACGGAGAAGGATACATGGATACGCTCGAGGGCAGAAATCTGCCTGTGCCGCACTGCATAAAGTGCACCGACGGTCATAAAAACTACGGACGAACGTCCGAAAAGCTTGCCGGAGCGCGCTGTTTTGAAAAGTCATCTTTCGGCTCGCTCGATCTCGGCGAATATCTCCGAAATGGCGGTTATGACAGAGTAGAGCTGTGCGGGCTTGTCTCCAACATATGTGTGCTATCAAACGCGGTCATCGCGCGCGCCGCGCTTCCGAACGCGGAGATCATCGTCGATCACAGGTGTACCGCGTCATCAGACCAAACGCTCAACGACGCCGCGCTCGCCGTGCTGAAAGGGATACAAGTCACCGTTCTTTGACCGCGGAGCATACGCGGAAATACTTGATTATTATAGAAGGAGTTACACCATGACAGAGATAAAAGTAAATACAAAGCGAAAAACAGGAAAAATAAACAAAAATATTTACGGCCAGTTTGCCGAGCATCTCGGAAGATGCATTTACGAGGGAATATATGTCGAGGGCGACAGCATCCCCAACATCAACGGTATGCGCTGCGATGTTGTCAACGCTCTCAAAGAACTCGACATACCGGTACTGAGATGGCCGGGAGGATGTTTCGCAGACGACTACCACTGGCGGGACGGTATCGGCGACAAAGATAAACGCCCGTACATGGTAAACACGAACTGGGGAGGCGTTGTTGAAAACAACCATTTCGGGACGCATGAATTCTTCGAGCTCTGCTCGCAGCTCGGCTGCGAGCCCTACATAACAGGGAACGTCGGTTCCGGAACAGTGCAGGAAATGCGCGATTGGATAGAATACATGACATTCGACGGTGATTCTCCGCTTGCGAACGAGAGACGCAGAAACGGTCATGAAGAACCGTTCAAACTAAAATATTTCGGTGTCGGCAATGAAAACTGGGGCTGCGGAGGCAATATGCGCCCCGAGTATTACAGCGATCTCTACAGACGTTTTTCCACATTTATAAGAAACTACGGTGAGGAGCCGATATATAAAATAGGCTGCGGCGCAAATGCCGGCGATACAAAATGGACGGAAACAGTTTTAAAAAACGCGGGACAGTTCATGCAGGGCATATCGTGGCACAACTACACCTATGAGGGCGACTGGGAAAACAAAGGAAGCAGCTTTAACTTCGATGAGACCGGATGGTATTCGAATCTCGCCGACGTGGAGCGAATGAGAGACAGGCTCAAAAAGCATATAGCCGTAATGGACTGTTTCGATCCTGACGGAAATGTTGATCTGATAATCGATGAATGGGGAAACTGGTATGACTGCATGCCCGGAACGAACCCGGGATTTTTGTATCAGCAGAACACGATGCGCGACGCTGTTACCGGAATGGTGATACTGCATATGTTCCATGAGTACTGCGACAGAGTACAAATGGCAAATATCGCGCAGATGGTAAACGTTCTTCAGGCAATGATACTTACAGAGGGAGAAAAAATGGTCCTTACCCCCACATACCACCTGTTCAGAATGATGAAAGGTCATCAGGACAGCGAAAAAGTGGACATTGCCTACGACAGTGAAAGCTATGAAGCCGACGGGGAAAGCATCCCGTCTGTAAGCGTTTCAGCGTCTGTAAAAGACGGCATACTCACGCTGACAGCCGCAAACACCAGACTCGACAGCGACCGCGAGCTTTCAATAGAGCTTGACGCGGATTATTCCGAAGCGTCAGGTGAAGCGCTGACGTCAGACGATATGTGTGACTACAATGATTTTGACTGCCCTGACAAGGTATCGCCCCAGCCGCTTGACGTGGCTATCAACGGAAGAACAGTCACCGTTAAGCTGCCTAAAATGAGCGTTATCTCGCTCACCTTGAAATAATGGCAAAATGTAAACGCTGCGGGATAAAAACCATCCTTTCAGAAGCGGACATCGAAAAAATGGTAAGTGAGATCCGCTCTATGAAAGGCATTAGGCTCGCCGATGCGGACGAATACAGACAGCGGCTCGAAATATGCCGTTCCTGTGAAAAATTTGAGTACGGCTCCACATGCTCATTATGCGGCTGCGTCATGCAGGTCCGCGCGCTTCTGCGCGACGGGCGCTGCCCGTATCCGCACCGACCTAAATGGTAGCATGTATTATTTCTCCGTTTATGGAAACAATAAAAACGAACGCGGGACATATAGATATGTCTGAGATCTTTCATTCAATCTTGATCCATATTTCGGAGGTAATGTATGAAAAAGCTATTTACGATCATAACACTGATCGCCGTGCTATGCTGCGGCAGCACAGCCTCGGCTCTTTCAAAGATAGGATCCACCGGCAGCGAGGTCCGGAATATCCAGTCGCGCCTCAGATCGTGGGGGTATTACTCATATACGGTAGACGGCATATACGGAACTCGGACAGCGGAAGCGGTAAAGTCGTTCCAGCGCAAGCACGGCCTCACCGCCGACGGTATCTGCGGTCCGGCCACACTCGCAAAAATAGGACTGCCTACCGGAAGCACGACTTCTTCATCGTCATCATCAACATATCAGAGCAATGTAGATCTTCTCGCGCGTATAATAAACGGAGAGGCGCGAGGAGAACCATACACTGGTCAGGTGGCAGTGGGAGCAGTGGTGTTGAACAGAGTCAGATCACCGGCGTTTCCGAACACTATCGCAGGAGTCATATATCAGGACGGGGCCTTCACCGCTGTGACAGACGGTCAGATCAACGCCAATATGGAATCCAGCTGCTACAGCGCGGCAAGAGACGCTTTAAACGGATGGGATCCCACAGGCGGCGCGGTATATTACTACAATCCCGCTACCGCGACAAGCAGCTGGATATGGTCGAGACCGGTGCTGACGCAGATAGGCAATCATGTATTCTGCAAATAAACCGCCCTTAGAGGCGGGTACATAGAAAGGAAAAGCACAATATGGTCAAAATAATCGTTTTATCCGTACTGGGCGCGCTTTTTATTGCGATAGCCGCCGCGGATACTGTATCAAAAAAGAAAAACACAACCGAAAATAAAAACTTTCATGAGTAAAAAACCGGCCATTCTGTTATATTTTATAATCAGGTGGCCTTATTTTTATTACAATAATAAAATTGAACGTTTTTTATATTTTCTTCGTTTAAATTTGTATGTTTTTACTAAAATCGCTTCCTGAATTGGTTTTTTTTATAATAATACTTGACGCCTCATCCCCTATATGTTATAATATTGTAAAATTCAACTATAGGATTTTTATACAGCAAAATATCTCAAATCGAGATATTTAAAGGGACAATTTCAGTCCTTTATTAAGCAGATCGCGGAATATTCGTTTCGCGGTCACCCCAAAATTTATTTTAAGGAGATGGTGTGTCAATGAAACGCAAAAAGTACACGGCATTTTTTGCCGTTATGGCATCTGCCGTGATATTTCTCGGTCTTGGTCTGACAGCCTCCGCCGAGGGAAGCAAAGATCTTATAAGCACGGCAGAAAAGAAAGGATACCGCCCGTACCTCGAATGGAACAGCGCTACAAACCTCGGCATGCACCGAAAAAATATAGTTTACGTGTATGCCCAAAAGGGAGAGACCATATATTTTGGCTCAAGCTGCTACGCTGAGGACGAATCCTCTGTAAAAGCGGTATTCTCCGATGATCCGGACGAAGTAACTGCAAGCTTCACTGACTATGTCAATACGGAGAAAGGAATCGGAGTCGCGGTAATGATCCCCGACACGGACGGGATGCCAAACAGTCCCGATTCCACAACTGTATCTGTTATCGATCCTAATACCAACTTAGACGATCCTAATACTGTATATCTGTTCAGCATTGATGGCAACGGCAAAGGACATATTGCAAATACTGCACAGGAAACTGCCGGACCAAACGTTGACGGAAGTGATTCAGGCGGCTATAAACCTCTCAGCTTCACTGCCCCGACGACAGGCACATACGCGTTCAGATTCCTCTCAAAAAACTACAGCAGTGAAGACGTAAGCCAAGCGTCACTTCTTGGCACAGAAAATAATCTTGAAGAAGGAAACGGCACTATAGCCGCTTTCGATATAAGCGTTTATAATAATAACAACGAGCCGCAGACCGGACGCGTATGGAACGATGTACTGTTCCTCAATACAGGTGATAACGAAGCAAATATCTACTCGTCCTTCTACGTCTTGACAGACGATGGGTTCCAATATAAGGTTGACACCAACGGTATGCAGCCTTACGGTGTTGTATTCTATTCGAACCGGCGCGGTTTTCTGATAGATCCCGGCAACTCATACACAAACAGCATAGAAACCGACAGTCCGGACTATAACAACCTGCAGCCGCTGATGCACTCGTTCTTCAGTCGTGAAGGAAACACGGCAAATGTCGGACTGCCTCCAAAGGTAAACGGGAGCACGGTATATGCAAACTATACCCCGACCGATCCGAATGTGGACAAAAATAACAAGCTGTTCTTTAACGTACCATCAAGCGAAGCGCTTGAAGCATATACCGGCAAAAACAGACTGACAGATTCTAATGATATAGAGAGCGATTCCAGCATTGCAGTAGAAAGAGCTCTTACATATACAGGCAACGGGCCCAACACAAATAACCCAGGCTCTGATAACAGTCTCGGTGGCGGTACTGAAAGCTACGGCGGAACATTCAGACTTGAGCTGGATTCCCAAGAAAATCTTCCGGATGATTTTGCTGTTATACTCGATTTCAGCAAATATAAGCTCGACAGCAACCTAAATCCGGTACTTAACAGCAGCGGAGAATGGGAAACGGCAACTGATCCCACAGCTAACGAATCTGCTAACATACTTTCACTTATCGGTCATAAGACGACCGAAAACGGCAAGGCTGTGTATACAGTTATATGGGACGGACGCGACACATACAACAATATAGTTCCGCCCGGCACATACACAAGCATAGTACGCGAATACTTCGTTTACGGTTCAATGCATCTTCCTCTCATAGATGTTGAGGGTATGCCAAACGGTATAAAAATAGAGCTTATGAATAATATAAGCTACAATAACAACTGGTTCGGGAGCCGCGATAAGCACACCGTATACTACAATAATGACAACACAGACGGAACATACGGCACATATAACGGCTCTCCCGCCCAAATAGGCGACGAGGTAAACGCGTCGACAGGAACAGACAGCACAAACGGGGCCTTAAAGTATAATTTCGATCATGCTCAATACACCGCGCTGGATATATGGAGCGACTACTTCTATCCTGTCGGTAATGCTTACTCAATAGAAGTCCTGCCTATCGGCGAGGTCAGCGGACCGTATCTTTCATACGTGAAAGAAAGTGAGGATACTAATGCTGATGATACAACATTCGATAGCTCTCACATAAAAACTCCCAATGGAATTGTACAAAATCAAGGCTACGGAAGCAGCGAGGATTCTGATATCAATTACGGCAATACCATATCCACAGGCTTCGTTGCAAGTATAAAAACCGAATCCGGCACAGCGCTCCCATCAAATGACTTTCTATGGGTAATAAATATTCCGGAGCCCGAAGGTGAAAATACGGCTCTTTATCTTAAAGCAGATGACGGCAGCACCGGCGGCACATTCAGCCGTGGAAATGCCAATATAGAAAAGAATTTCAATCTTGGAAATGCTGTTGTTAAAGATTCTGAGAGTGTAGATGTAAATAAAGGGAACATATACAAGGTCGAAAGCTTCGAAGACAGCGGCAGCGCGATGCTGCTCCTGCTCGATTCATTTCCAAAAACAACCATATTTTCCGGCGGCGGTGATATAGATTACGGCATAGTTATAGACAACATCTACGCCCCAAACGCTTCCGCGGAACTCAGGATCGTTGACGATAACGCCACTTACTCTGTGGATATACGCGAAGACGATACGGACAATATCCATTCAAACAGAGAAAATGAATATGAGGACAGCCAGGACAACTCATACAATAACGCCGGCAGCGCGGAACAGTAACGGAGGTGAACAGAATATGAAAAAATATATAAGACCGTATATGGAAATACATCTGTTCGATGAGACGATCGGCACAAGCCCTGTGACCTCATCAGGGCCCAATAAAATACCCCAATACGCGGCAAACAATCTCACTACATATATGTTCGGCACCGGCGTCGACTCCACGATCAACACTGACGTGCGGCACGCGCTTGAGTTCAAAACGGAATAAAACAATAGCATCGGACGGCAAAACATCGGCAAGCCGTCCGATGTTTTATTTAAAAGCTATTAAATTCCGTCTTGTATTTGCGCTCAATGTGTGTTATAATTATATAAGCACATATATTGCACGGCGCATGGATATGCCCCGAATAAGCATGAAAGGATAAAACAAATATGAAAAAACAGTTGATTGGCTTCTTTACAGCCGTTTCTCTTATGACGGTCCCGGCTGCCGCTGTCAACGCAGCGGATAAAGCAAACGCGGAACCGGATGTATACGTAAATGACAGTCTCATAATGTTTCAGGATCAGAACGCAAAGATAATCGACGGCGTAACGCTTGTTCCCGCGAGAGGCGTTTTTGAAAGTCTCGGATATGATGTCGAATGGGACAGCGACGCTCGTACGGTAAAGGTCACTTCCGACACGGGTGTGCGCGTCGTTACACTTACCATCGACAGCGACATAATGCAGATAAATACATACAAAACGATCATGGAGATCGAAAAGACGGAATATACCCTCGAGGTGCCCGCGCAGATAATGAATGACAGGACAATGATACCGCTGAGAGCGATATCCGAGGCATTCGACTGCGGCGTGGAATGGGATCAGGACGCGTACAGAGTGGACATAACATCCGGAGAACCTATCCTTCTTGAGGGCGCGCAGCCCACTCCAAAGCCGGCAGAAAGCGAGATGCTGACCATGTCACTTTCCACGGATGCGGAAACGATAAGCGCCGGAGAGGAATTCGACGTCTATGTGGATGTTTCAAACACACCCGCAAACTCATTCCTGAGCGGTATCACAGTTACTTTCAACTATGACAAATCAAAGTTTGAGTTTGTTTCGGGAACGCTGCTGAATAATAACAACGAGCCGTTAGAGGCAACAGTATACGCGGAGAACCCCGATTATATGACTGGAACAAAAGCATTGTACGTAACTATATACGGCGACACCGCAAGAACAACAGACGGACATGTTTTAAAGGCAACATTCAGATCCGTCAACGGTGAGAGCGGCGAGATAGCATTCGGAAACAACTACGATACCTTGAGAGGCTTTGAATCGTACCTGATGTACAACAATGACAATCAGGACATAATATACGATGGTCAGAATATAATCGTAGACAGGACACCGCTCAAAATAGGACAATAAACAGCATCGGCAACGGAGCCCGGGACACGCGCAGCTTTCGCGGCGGACCGCCAGGGCTCCGTTTTGATGTTCGGATAAAAATAACAGACGGTCACGAAACAACTGTTTCGCGTTCACCTGAAATAATAAAATATAGGAGTGATAAGCAAATGGAAAAAACACCTCTTTCATCAAGGACACACGTGTCTATTTTCGGTAACACAAACGCCGGTAAATCAGCGCTTTTCAATAAACTCATAGGTCAGGATATGATGATAGTGGCAGACACGCACGGCACCACGACCGATCCCGTCACCAAAGCCATGGAACTCATCCCCTACGGGCCGATCGCGCTTACGGATACCGCGGGGCTCGGCGATACGACCGAAATGGGAGCCGAAAGGATCAAAAAGACCGAAAAAATATTGGAGCGCACCGACTTTGCCCTGTACGCGGCCGACAGCACACACTTCAACGAGACCGACTACGAGGCTTCAAAGCGGATGTTCGAAAAAAAACATATAAAGCATCTGCTCGTTTTCACCAAATCCGATCTGTGCAAGGACGAGCTATCTTCAAAATACCCAGACGCCGCATTCGTCTCGGTCTATGATGACGATTCGATAGAAGCGTTGAAAAAACGTCTCTCGGATATATTGTCGGAGCTTGGCTCGGAAGAACAGACTATGATAGGCGGGCTGCTGCCTTCCGGCTCAACAATAGTTCTCGTCATCCCCATAGACTCGGAAGCGCCCAAAGGCAGGCTGATACTGCCGCAGGTGCAGTTTCTGCGCGACTGCCTCGATCACGGCATGAAAGCTGTATGCGTGCGTGACACGGAGCTTGCCGACACGCTCGCCGAGCTGCCGTCTGTGGATCTTGTGGTCACCGACTCTCAGGTATTCGGCACGGTCTCAAAGATCGTCCCCGAGAATATCAAGCTGACCTCGTTTTCAATAATGATGGCAGGCATGAAAGGCGATCTCAGAGAATTTATCCGCGGCGCGGAAGCTGTGAAAGACCTCAGGGACGGAAGCACGATACTGATGGCGGAAGCATGCACTCACAACGTGTCCCATGAGGATATAGGCAGAGTAAAGATACCGGCTCTTCTCAGAAAAAAGACCGGCAAGGATCTTAAATTCGATTACTGTGTCGGTTACGACTTCCCGGACGATATTTCCGGTTACGATATGGTGATACACTGCGGCGGCTGCATGATCAACTCACGAGCAATAAAAAACAGGATAGATATATGCCGAGGGAAAAACATACCGATAAGCAACTACGGAATAATCCTCGCATACGTAAACGGGATAGTTGAGCGAAGCAAAGATATTTTCGGGCTTTGAAAACCCGCGGCTTATGACGAAAAAACACGCCTTTTGCGATCATAGATACAACTCCGCTTTTTTTATTAAAAATAAAGATTAATTCCCAATTATCGCTTGTCTTTTTCTATTTTATATGTTACAATAAATATGTGGATGCGATAATGTGAAATGTTTAACGATTTATATAAGCGATATCATATCGGTCATCGTATGATCATACATGATCTTACGCGCCGCGGGAAGGAGTGATTTATATGGACGGCAAGATCGTCTACGGGCAAAAGGATCTCGAAAAGGCATTGACAGAGGGAGAAAAAAATATAATCCTCTGCGCGGGGATCTACACGCTGCCGGTCTGTGCTGACACCTCTTTCTCAAGGCTTGGACCCATAAAAGCCGATGTGCTGTGCTCGCGCGAAGCGGCTGCCGCGGAAGGCATGATATTTGACGGTATAGAGCCCGTTTTTCATCCTCGGTACGCCATAGATTCTGACGAGCCTATGACCGTTATGTCAGTTACCGCTCTATCCGCCTCCGGCGGGAGCGGATCCCGGGGAAGCGGATACTACCTGATCAGCTCATTCGGAAGCGGATACTTTTCAAGCGGATCGTTCGGGAGCGGCAGCGGAGGCCATTACTACGAATACGAATTTGAATTCGAACACGGGCGCGGAGGCTCATTTTCAAACAGTTTCGCGCTTTCTTACTCGTATTCCGGTTCATACGGCGGAAGTTATCCCATAGGCTCCGCGGTCGGGAGATCCGAACTTCTTCCGGCGCCGTTTGAACTGCCGGAACGTTTCATACGCGTTTTCGGGTACGGCATAAACCTCATATAGGCGTGTAACGTAATATGAAAGGAGAACTGATCTATATATATGAACAGACCTGAATTGCTGGCTCCGGGAGGAAGCCTTGAAAAACTAAAAACAGCCATTGATTACGGCGCCGACGCGGTGTATATAGGCGGAGACGCCTTTTCACTGCGCGTTGCGGCAGAAAATTTCAGTATCGAGGATATGCGTCAGGGGCTTGCATATGCCCACGAAAGAGGCAAACGCGTATACCTGACCGCGAATATCATCCCGCACAACGACGATCTTTCTGATTTCGAGTCGTATATCAAAGAGATACGTCCGCTCGGTTTTGACGGGATACTCGTATCGGATCTCGGCATGTTCGATATAGTACATACAACAGCACCGGAGCTTCCGATACATGTGAGCACTCAGGCAAACAACACAAACTACCGCTCGGCCCTTATGTGGCACAAGCTCGGAGCAAAGCGCGTCGTTCTCGGCAGAGAGATGTCTTTTAAAGAAATATCAGAGTTTCGAGACAAGCTCCCGTCTGATCTTGAACTTGAGGCGTTCATACACGGAGCGATGTGTATCTCATACTCAGGACGGTGCCTGCTCTCAAACTATATGACCGGAAGAGACTCGAACGCCGGCGCCTGCGCGCATCCGTGTCGGTGGAATTACTCTCTTGTCGAGGAAAAACGCCCCGGAGAATATTTCGATGTCGAAGAAAACAACCGCGGCACTTTCATTTTTAACTCAAAAGATCTGTGCACTATAGAGCATATACCGGAACTTATAAACAGCGGCATAACCAGCCTCAAAATAGAAGGCAGAGTCAAGACTTCTTTTTACGTGGCCACAGTGGTGGGAGCATATCGCCGCGAGATCGACAGATATCTCAGCGATCCGGAAAATTACGTATTTGATCCTTCCGAGCTCGAGGAACTATGCAAAGTCAGCCACAGGCCTTACACGACCGGATTCTATTTCGGAAGACCCGGGGCGGACGCGCAGGTATATGAATCCAGCTCATATATACGCGATTATGAGCTCATAGGCATAGTAAAGGCATACGATGCACTATCAGGCAGAATGACTGTCACCCAGCGCAACAGGTTCTTCGAAGGAGACGAGATCGAGATAATGCAGCCTATGAGACCGTTTTTGACAACTTCCGTGAAAAATATGCGTGATGAAAAGGGCGAGCACATAACCTCGGCGCCTCACGCCGAACAGATAGTCACAATTGATGCGCCGATGC
This sequence comes from uncultured Clostridia bacterium, assembly GCA_904395315.1. GTDB lineage: Bacteria > Bacillota > Clostridia > UBA1381 > UBA1381 > Ornithomonoglobus. The sequence continues at coordinate 23,308 of CAJFNT010000010.1, read as the reverse complement.
CCGTTTGCGAGGGCGCAATGCTTAGAAAAAAAAGACTATAAAAAAACAGCCGTATCCGGCTGTTTTTTTATATCCCTTTTGAATTATTCTGCACGAGCGCCTATAGCCTTTGCGCACTCGGGACAAATGTTTTTGCCGTGGAATTCAAAGATATCATCTGAATTCTGGCAGAAAATACATGAAGGCTCATATTTCTTCAATATAATCTTATCTTCCTCAACATATATTTCCAAGCCGTCCTTCGTATCAATACCGAATTTTCTTCTGAGTTCCTTCGGTATAACGATTCTTCCTAATTCGTCGACTTTTCTCACGATTCCTGTAGATTTCATGTTTTGTCCTCTCCTTTCCATGATTAACCGCTTATTGATATTATAACAGAAATACCATCATAAGTCAATAGCTTAATATTTTTTAAATTACGATATTTCAAAATTCTACAAAATAGTTAATTTAATAACAAAATCCGACAAAGTTTTTGTGTGTTTTGCCAAATCGTAATAAATATATATCAATATTCCACATTTCCGACTATATTTGCCTGTATATTAATTGAATAATATATATAATGGTTTTTTATTTGCATCTGAGCGCAGCGTGCAATGCAGCAGCCGATGTTTTGACATATCTTCCTATCATCTTTTTCATAACTATCACCTCATCCAATATCTCCGCAAGCTCCGAAGCGGAGCGCGCCGTCGCGACGGCGCGGATCTCTTCCCCCTTGTCTGTGTTTATTATTCCCCCTCCACATAGATTTTCCACAAGCGCGTCACGAAGATACATCATCAGCATATCACAGATGACAGCCGCATTATCCTTATGTTTATCGAAATAATCCGCAAATTTAAATGCGTCAGTCTTATTTCTTGAGGCAAGAAGCTTCATAAGCTCCGCCGCGTCCCCGCGCTCCGTTTCAATTTCTTCATTATTTATGATATCGTCCGCTGCCATAGGCAGTCCCGCGCAATATTTTACCATAAAATCCATTCTCGGCTCATCAGGATACCTTTCCTTGATATACCGTTTCACAACGTCATCGCCCACCAGCGGAAATTCTATCGTCACAGCCCTTGATCTTACCGTCTCAAGGATATTATCCTCACTTTCACAGATTATTATAAACACAGCATATTCCGGTGGTTCTTCAAGTATCTTCAGCAGAGAGTTCTGCGCCTCCGCTGTCATAAGGTCCCCGTTTTCTATCAGGAACACTTTCCGGCGAGAATAGATCGGCTTTGTAAGAGCTGAATTTATTACGTCCCGCGCGATATCGATACCGATGCTGGCCCTATCTTTCGGCTTAGCTATTCGTATCATGTCCGGATCAGCGCCTGTTTCTATTTCCTCGCACGGACCGCAACTGCCGCATGGGGCCGAATCAGGCTCAAGACACATCAGCGTCTTTGCGAAAAGCTCTGCCGCATTCATTACGCCCAGTTTTTTATCACCTTCAAAAATATACGCGTTCGCGCTTCTTCCCTCTCTGACGGATCTTATCAAAGAGTTTATTATATCCTCGTGAAAAACCGTATAACCGTACATTATCGTCTCCTTATAAATAAAAACCGCCGCGCCTCGCTTTTGCTCTGCACAGCGGTATTTGTCTTTCCGTCTCCCGTTATCTCATTCAAAGTAGCGCTATCCTGAATATGATATGATCACCGGATCCGCCTCTCTCCTGATAACTGTAATCTATGCCTTCAGCATCAAGTCTGCTCAAAAACGCGTAAAAATCCGATGATGCCATGCTACTTGCAAGACTGCTGCTTTCGACATGGAACTCACCCAAAATAGTAAGCACTCTTTCAGCGTCATCCGAATAAACTGCCAGTCTGTCCGGATTTTCCTCACGAGCTTTTGTGTTATAACCGTACTCGTCCTCCTCAGACTGAGCGAGCGAATAGTTCTCTACCTCTCCGCTCTCTGATGAAGCGACTGAATTTTCATTACCATTCTGCTCCGGCATATGGTATGTATCGTGAGGTATGGTATAGGAACCGTTATCCCCTTCTGAAACATCTGTTGCCGCAGCATGTTGCTCCGCGGCTGCGTCTTCCGTTCCAGATACCGGTAGTATGCTCTCCTGAGCCGGGCTGACACTATTCCCAGAGACCACGCTTTCAACAGCTTTCGTATCCGCGCCGCCATCAACGACCGGCTGCGAAGCAGTTTCCGTGCTCTGTGAACCTCTTGACGAAACGTTTGACACGCTCCGTGCATTTGAGCCGTTTCCCGAAACCGCCGCCGGCTCCCTCTCTGCCGTATCCCTTGCGGATGCAGAAACTCCGGCAGATGAAGACACCGCTCCCCTTCCGGAAACAGCCGACGTTTCTCCTTGCGCTTTAGTATCGGAGCTTTGCGCGGCCTGCGCGTCAGTTTCTCCTTCCGCAGCTGAAGTCTCTCCGTCCGATACCGCGCCTTCACTCGTATCGTTCGTCCCGGACTCTTCCCCGCGGTCGGATGCCATTGTCTGACGTCTTATGACACCGTCATTATCGTCTCCGGACATACGTCTGCTCATCATTTGTCCGTTCACACCTACAACTATCCCGAGCACAAGACATGCCGCCAAAGTTGCATACTGCCTGATATTGACCTTGATATTATCTGTCACGGTCTTGATAAAACTCTGTTTCGGCATTTTATCTATTTCTGAATTTATCCTATCCTTCAGATCGGATGGGGGAGACGGCGCTTCCAAAGATGCTGTGGTTTTCGTTATGAGCCTAAAAAACTCCAGCTCTGCGCGGCACTTTTCGCATTGAGCCGCATGTATATCAAGCTCTGCGATCTGGAACTTGTCAAGATCCGCATAACTGTCAAGCATTCGCGAAAACTCACTGCAGTCCATTTCACACCCTCCTTCCCTGATTTTCGGACAACCGCGGAATACACGCGTTCGTCCGTAAGCTATTAAGAGTATCACCTTCTTTACGGCGGTCATGAACAGCCGCAAAGAATTGTTATAATCACTTATTTATCTCTTATCTGCATCACAAGATATCCATCTTGCTTATCAATATATTAGACGCTTCAGTATCAAAAAAGTTCCCGTTTTTCGGATAATTTTTTCCTAAGGCTGTTCCTCGCCCGGTTAAGTCTTGACTTCACCGTTCCCACCGGACACCTTAATATCTTTGATATCTCCTCATAAGAAAGCTGTTCCATGTCGGAATATACGATTATCTCCCTGTATTCCCTTCTCAGACTGTTTATAGCCTCTCGCACCGCTTTCTGCCTCTCTGTCTGCTCAAGTATCTCGGCCGGCGTAGGCTCGTTCGAGGGCAGATGCATGGCAGGGTTTTCGTCATCATCGCTGTCAATACTCACAGATATCACACGGCGCTGTCTTTTCCGCAGCATATCGTTGCACACATTTGAGCATATACGGTAAAGCCATGTCGAAAACGATGCCTGTCCCTTAAATGAGGCTATTGATCGATACACTTTCACAAATACCTCCTGAGACGCGTCGGATGCGTCCTCATAATCGGAAAGCATTCCGTACGCTATATTGAATACCTGTTTCTGATATTTTGTCACCAACGCATTGAACGCTTCTCGATCACCCTTTTTGCACAGAGCAACCATCTCTTGATCGGTCAAAAGCCTCACCGCCTTCCCGCATTATAAAGTCCGCAAGTCCGGACCGCTCGGATCCGGTATTTTGTACCCACTGTCGGGTAAGATTCAGAAATGCTTTATTCTGTCCATATACGCCTCATACGACGCCTTTATATCATCGAGGCAATCGCCGCCGAATTTCTCAAGGAACGCGTTCGCTATCTCGAACGCGGTTACCGCCTCCACAACTATCGCGCAGGCAGGGACCGCGCACGTGTCCGATCTCTCCACCGACGCCTCATGCGGACGCTTGTCGTCTATGCTGACAGTCCTCAGCGGATTATACTGTGTCGGTATCGGCTTCATGGCCGCGCGGAGGATGATCGGCTCGCCGTTCGACATTCCGCCTTCTATACCCCCGGCGTTATTCGTCTTCCTTACGAACTCACCATTCTCGTAAAATATCTCATCATGCGCATGGGAACCGCTGAGTCTTGCCGCCTCAAACCCAAGACCTATCTCCACACCTTTAATAGCCTGCACGCTCATTGCAGCAAATGCCAGACGCGCATCAAGTTTTCTGTCATACTGTACATAGCTCCCGAGTCCCGCCGGCACTCCGAATGAACGCACCTCGACAATTCCTCCGCAGCTCTCGCCCGACGCCTTTACCTTGTCTATATATTCCATTGCTTGCTTTGCCGCTTCCTCATCCCCGAAACGGACCGGAGAATCCATTACTCTGTCATAAAATCCGGGAGAGCTCACATCCGAAGGATCAGTCACATCCCCTATCGAGACTACCCTGCTCTTAAACTCTATCCCAAAAGGCTCCACTATCTGTTTTGCCAAAGCGCCGACTGCGACTCTTGCTGCAGTCTCCCTCGCTGACGCCCTTTCGAGAACATTTCTCAGATCTCTGTGATTGTACTTCATCCCGCCTGTGAGATCGGCATGACCGGGTCTCGGGAACTCGACACGCTTTTTTCCGTTGGATTCTTCCGTTCCCATGATATCTTCCCAGTTCTTCCAGTCACGATTCTCTATCCTTATCGCTATCGGGCTTCCCAGAGACATCCCGCCTCTGACTCCCGAAAGTATCTCCGCGGTATCCTTTTCTATGAGCATCCTTCCGCCTCGGCCGTGACCCTTCTGACGCTCCGCAAGACTTGCGTTTATCTTGTCAAGACTGATACTTACTCCTGAAGGCACTCCCTCTATTATAACAGTGAGACATTTTCCGTGTGTCTCCCCTGCGGTAAAATATCTGATCATAATTAAATCCTTTCGTTTCAAATTGAATGCGTCGCTGCCGTTTCATCATTATCTCAAAGCATTCACGCATACCTATAATGCTATCATTTTATCACTTTTTTGCCTATTTTTCAAGACCTTATCGCACTATTTGCATAAACTAAGTATATAATATTTCACCTCAGGTTATTTTTCCTCATTTCCCGGCAAAAAAACATTTATATGTATTCATACTTTGTTAATATATTACTTCATTATTACATTTTTATCACAAACACCATGCCGCACTTGATTATTGGGACGAAATCTATTATAATGACAATAGATAAGTATACCATAAATGAAATTGCAGGTGATTTCTTGAAAAAAGATCTAAATATATTGCTGTCGCTTATGCAGCTGAATATCGGCGGAGCCGAGACGCACGTCGTGGAGCTTGCAAAGGAGTTGAAACGAAAAGGGTTCAACCCTATAGTTACCTCTAACGGCGGCGTTTATGTAAAAGAGCTGGAAGCGGAAGGGATAAAGCATTACTGTGTGCCGCTCCAGAATAAAAATCCGATCAATATGATAAGATCGGCCAAGCTTTTGAAAAAGATAATAACCGATGAAAAAATAGATATCGTGCATTCGCATGCGCGTATCCCGTCATTCATACTCGGCAAGCTGCACAAGCGTATGGGATTTCCGTTTGTCACAACAGCGCACTGGGTATTCACGACAAAGTACGGTCTCAAATACATCACCGAATGGGGTGAAAAGACCGTGGCGGTCTCCGAGGATATAAAAACATATCTTATGGACAATTACAAGATCCCGGAAAGCGACATACGCGTGACCATAAACGGTATAGACACACACCGCTTCTCACCGGAGACCGACGCCTCAAAGATCCGCGCCGAATTCGGGCTGTCCGAAAACGACACAGTCATCGTTTACGTGAGCCGCATGGACGAGTCCAGGAGCCTCGTCGCGAAACAGCTCATAAGCATCGTGCCGAAAATAAACGAGCCGGATCTGAAAGTCCTTATCGTCGGCGATGGAGACGATTTCGGTAACGTGAAAGCAATGGCTGACAAGGTCAACAGCGAGCTTGGCCGGGAATGCGTCATGCTCGCGGGAGCCAGGACCGATATAAACGAGCTTGTCGCCCCCGCCGATCTTTTTATCGGCGTGAGCCGCGCCGCGCTCGAGGCTATGGCGGCGCGCAAGCCTGTGATAATCGCGGGCAACGAGGGATATATCGGTCTTTTTGACCGGTCCAAGCTCGACATAGGCATAGACACGAATTTCTGCTGCCGCGGATGCGGTGACAGCACGCCGGAGCTTCTGCTGAGAGACATCGAACATTTCTTCCTGCTCCCCGACGAGGAACGCGACTCGCTCGCCGCGTACGGCAGAGAACTAATAAAGCGCGACTATTCCGTGGCAAGGATGGCGGAAGATACGGTCAAGGTCTATGAATGGGCACTGAGCAAAAACGATGAAATACTGGTATCAGGCTATTACGGATTCAAAAACAGCGGCGACGACGCGCTTTTGATGGCTATAATAAACGATCTCAAGAAAAATATCGAGAGCCCGAATATAGTGGTGCTCTCTTCAAATCCTCAGGAAACGATCCGCCAGTACAGAGTAAAATCAATAAACCGTCTGAATCCGTTCCGGATAATAAAACACATGAAAAAAGCCGGTATGCTCATATCGGGAGGAGGCACACTGATACAGGATTCCACCTCCACTCAGTCTTTAATATACTATCTGACGGTTATAAGATCAGCGGTAAAACGCGGTGTGAAAGTGATGCTTTACTCCAATGGTATAGGTCCGCTCAGGAGCAAGGCAAATATACAGCGCTCGAAAAAAACGCTTAACAAAGTGGATCTGATAACACTGCGTGATCCGGCCGCGCTGACGGCTCTTGAAAAAATAGGTGTTTCAAAGCCCAAGACAACTGTCACAGCCGATCCTGTGTTCGGTATGCCGCAAGCCGATCCGGCATTCGGAAGAAAGCTTCTCAGCGGATTCGGCATCCCGGATGACGCAAAGCGTATACTCGGCGTTTCAATACGCCGCGCGCGTGACACGGATCAGAAATTTGAGAATATGATCGCCGCCGCATGCGACTACGCCGCTGAAAAATACGGATGCTATCCTGTGTTTATCCCGATGCAGGCTAACCGTGACGAAGGAATATCAAGAAGCATAATGTCCAAAATGCGGTCAAAGTCCTCCATTATCGATGTGCGCCTGAACGTGCATGAAATGATATCGGTGGTAGCAGCGACGGATCTTTGTCTCGGGATGCGGCTGCATTCCCTTATATACGCGACATGCGGCAATGTGCCTCTTATCGGTCTCGCATACGATCCGAAGATAAAAAGCTTCATGGACTACGCGGGTCAGGAGTTCTGTCTCGACATAAGCAATGTCAGTCTTGAGACCGTCAAAGCAATGATGGACAACTGCTTTGACAATTACGATTCAATAAAAGAACGGCTCTCGGAAAGCTATGCTCGGCTAAAGGAAAAAGCGGCTCTGAACGGAAAACTTGCAGCCGAACTATACGAAAAAGGAAGTGTAACGATTTGAACACCGATAACACCAGCAGAAAAATGCTCCTGACAGCCGGATTCATGGCATTCGCAACATTTGCCGCAAAGGCGCTCGGACTGATCCGTGACTCGCTCACAGGCGCATATTTTGGCACCGGTATAGAGGCCGACGCATTCATGCTCGCGACAAAGGTGCCTACAACACTTTTTGACGTTGTGGTAGGCGGGGTAATATCGGCTACATTCATACCGATATTCAATGACGTGCTTGCAAAAGAGAACAAGGATAAAGCGTCAGTATTTGCCAATAAATTTATCACTATGATAATACTGGCAACGATCATAATATCACTTTTCGGCATCCTTTTTGCGGAACAGCTCGTATCCTTCATGGCGCCGAATTTTGACGTTGATACACATGATCTGGCTGTGCAGCTCACACAGATCATGTTTCCTATGATAATATTTACGGGTATAGCATTCTCTTTCGTAGGCATACTCCAATCGTACGGTGAGTACAACATACCGTCGATAATAAGCCTTGTATCGAATCTGGCTATAATAGTATACTTTCTGGCATTCGGCAAAAAATTCGGAGTAAAGGGACTTGCAGTAACGATGATAATAGCGTGGTCACTGCAGGTACTGGTCCAGATACCGTCACTCGTGAAATTTAAATTCCGATACAGACCGAATTTTCATCTTCGCGACAGGCATATATGGAACGCGATCCTGCTTGCGATACCAATGCTTGTCAGCACATGGGTCCAGCCGCTTTACACGCTTATAAACGCAAGATTCGCCTCTCATATGCAGGGCGCATATTCATCGCTCGAATACGCAAACAGACTATACCTGATAGTAACTGGAGTGTTTTCGTTCGTTGTCACGAACCTTATCTTCCCTAAGCTCGCAAAGGCAAACGCGCATTCGAACACAGAGGAAGCGGGAATGCTAATATCCTCGTCTATCAAAGCCGTTATCATCATAATAGCGCCGCTCATGGCGGGTATAATGATACTGGCGCAGCCGATAACATCGATAATCTACGAGCACGGCGAGCTGGATTCATCCTCGGCAGCGATTGTGGCGAACGCTCTCTCCTGCTATTCAATAGGCATGATATTCCTGGCGCTGAACGAAGTGCTCTCAAAGTCGTTCTTCTCAATGAAAAGATCCGTTACACCGATGATAACCTCGATCATAAGCATGATCTTTGATGTCATACTCGTTTTGGCGTTCTATCAGTTTATAAAAGACGATCCGATGAAGCTCACCGGCGGACTTGCCGCGGCTGCCGCCTGCGGAAGCATTGTGAACGCGCTGCTGAACGGATTTATGCTGTTCAAAAAGATACCGGGGCTTCTGGGTCCGCGCGACGCAGTCACGATCGTAAAGGTCATCATAGCCACCGCGGTAATGGCGGCGGCAGTATACTTTGAATACGGCCTGATATCCGGCATCGCGCAGGGATTCATAGGAAATATCGCGGTATGCCTGATATGCGGCGCAACAGGCGTTATCATATACGGGATCATGATGATAATACTAAAAGTCAATGAAGTGACGGCGCTTCTGCCCAAAAAGCTGAGGCGGTGAGTCATTTATTTTATAAGCCGGCTCCGCAAAACGCGGTGCCGCACACTTTTTTCTGAAAGGAGTTAATAGGCATAAATATGAACAGTTTGATAATCTCTGCTGTTTTATCGTTTGTAAACGCCTTTGTAGGCAAGTTTACACAAAGCAAGCTCTGGGCGATCATTCTTCGGATAAACGCGGCATGCAGCCGCTCTTGGAAAAACAGCCGGATAATGACGCTTCTTGAAAAAGAGGGAAAGGGCTTTGAAAACAGCTTATTTTCAAGAATAACCATGTCGCCGTTCACATTCCTTGAATTCGTTCAAAGGAAGATCGGCGACACACTGTCTGATAAGATAAGAGCAAGCGCAGTCTGTGAAGCAGGCAGACTTTATATCCAGAATTTCATGGCTCTGAACACAAGATTCTGGGGGATAATGTTCCTTGCCGCGTCAGTAGTGTACAATGTTCTTCACGCCGCGTCGGGTATAGGTATGAGCACTATCGTACTCGCGGTATCGCTCATAGGCGTGCTTTTGATGCTTATCAATATAAATATAACAGGCTTTTTGAACGGCTCAAAAGTGGTCGATTTCTGTAAGGCGTGCGCAGGTTTGAAAAATATCGATTTCAGTTTCTATAACGTGAAAATGACTTTTGGTCGGCTTCGTCTTCTCTCCGCGCTGATAGCCGGCGTGCTGACAGGCACGGTAATGAGTATAATGCCCCTTTACGGGCTTTTGGTCCCATTCGCTCTATTCGGCATGCTGCTCGTTCTTCAATATCCGATAACGGGAGTTTACGCCGCTGTGTTCGTGGCGCCGCTCATCCCGTTTTCGTCGATGCCGCTCGCCGGAGTTTGCATCTGGACGCTCATATCGCTCATCATAAGATCCGTGACATGCAAAGGCTTTAAATGGAAACGAGACAGTGTGGGAGCCGCTCTTATGCTGTTCCTCTTCGTAATGCTGATCTCCTGCGTGTTCTCATTTGCGCGATCGTCAAGCCTGACGGTATGGGCCATGTATTTTGTGTTCATCATGTTCTATTTCGCCATAATAAACACCGTTACTACACGTGACGCGCTTTACGGGCTGATAAGAGTGTTTGTCATATCAGGAGCGATAGTCGCGCTCTACGGAGTAATGCAGTACGTTTTCGGCTGGACCACCACCAACGCATGGATAGACGAGACGATGTTTGAAGATGAGACGATGCGTGTGTTCTCAACACTCGCCAATCCCAATGTGCTCGGAGAATACCTGCTTCTTGTTATACCTCCAGCGGCTGTGTTCTTCCTTAAAGACAAGACACGCTCTCTCTCTAAATGGGTATATCTCGCAGTCACAGCCCTAATGTTCGTTTGCCTGATACTCACACAGTCGCGTGGATGCTGGCTCGGATTCATGGTATCTATAGCGATATTTATAACGTTCTATGATGGACGCTGGTGGGCTATCATACCGCTCGTGCTATGCATACTTCCATTCGTTATACCCGAAACGATCGTTGAGCGTCTCTCGAGCATAGGAAACATGGACGACTCCTCCACATCATACAGAGTTTATATCTGGATGGGAGCTATAGGCATGCTGAGACACTACCTTCTCGGCGGCATAGGTATGGGGGAAGACGCGTTCAATCAGGTATACCCGTTCTTCTCATACAACGCGATAATCGCTCCGCATTCACACAATACCTTCCTGCAGCTTCTTGTCGAAGGCGGGATACCGGCGCTGATATCATTCATAGCCGTGATATTTGTGTTTTTGCGCGTAACACACAGGACTTACAAAATACGCCCGAAGAAATCATTGAGCTCAACGATGCTTCTCGCGCTCGGCGCCGGAGCATGCGGATTCCTGTTCCAGAGCCTTTTTGATTACACATTCTATAATTACAGAGTTATGGCTGTGTTCTTCATGGTAATAGGAATAGCTGTAAGCTTTAAATATGTTTTGGGCAAGTGTTCCGATGACGGAAGGAGCAAGTAGACAATATGCAAAACGATTCAAAAAAGAAGATCATAGAGGTATCCACCGACACAAATATCGGCGGAGCGGGGAAATGTCTTATAACCCTGCTTGAGAATTTTGATTACAACGTATTCGATGTGAAGGTCATACTTCCGCCGAACAGTCTATTGAAACCGCATATCGAAAAACTCGGCATAAAAGTGATAGAGGTCCAAGGGATCGCAGAAAAATCACTTGATCTCAGATCGATCCGCTCGCTCAGAAAGATCTTCAAGACCGAAAAACCCGATCTCGTACACACCCACGCAAGCATGTCCGCAAGGATCGCCGCGAAACAAGCGGGAGCGAAAGTGGTATACACTCGTCACAGTGTATTCCCGCCGTCAAAATATCTCACCCACTTCCCGGGCAAGCAGATAAACGGGCTCATGAACAACCACTATTCCGACGGCATCATCGCGGTCGCGGAGGCTGCCAAAGACAATCTTACCGACACCGGCGTAAACGCGGATAAAATAAAAGTCATCCTAAACGGCGTCGAGGGACTGACACCTGCCAGCCCGAAGGAAAAGGATGCGCTCCGCGGCAGATTCGGCGTCCGCAGCGGAGAAAAAGTAGTGTCCATAGTCGCCCGGCTCGAAGAGGTGAAAGGACATGAATACTTCATCGAGGCGGCAGACATGCTTTTGAGCGAGGGTATAGATGCGCGGTTCTTCATAGCCGGCACAGGAAGCTGTGACAGACACCTCCGCGAAAAGGTGCGTATGCTCGGTCGTGAAAACAAAATAGTATTTACCGGCTTCATCCCGGATGTGGACAAGCTCATGAATATAACCGATATACAGGTAAACGCATCGTACGGCACCGAAGCTACCAGTCTCGCTCTGCTTGAGGGCATGAGCCTCGGGGTACCGGCAGTCGTATCCGACTTCGGAGGCAATCCCGGAGTTATACACGATGGAGTAAACGGTTTTGTGGTCCCGAAGCAAAACTCGGCAGCGCTCATGACCGGTATAAAAAAACTGCTCGGCAATGACGAGCTTTACGAAAAGATGTCGAAAAACAGCATTGAGGTCTTCAAAAAGACCTTTACAGCCGCGGCAATGACCCGCAGCACCGAACAGCTGTATCTTAGTTTAATATAATTCATATCGAGAAGGAGAATCAAAAATGGCAGATAAAAAAAGATGGACTGTGATCGATACAGTGATCGTGGTCGTTGCAGCAGCCGCAGCCGCGGGAGCGTATATGTTTTTCGGAGGAAGCGCGGGCGGCAGCGGCACAAAAGATACCGTTGACGCGGTGATACTTATAAGCGGGCAGCCTGAGGAATTTACAAACGCTATGACTATCGGCGACAGTATCACACTGAGCCTTACCGAAAAAGACTCCGGCATACTCAAAGATATCAAAACGGAACCGGCAGAGGCAATGGTCTACAATTCCATTGACGGAACATACGCAATAGAAGAGATAGAGGGAAAGTATGACATCTACGCGACTGTAGAGGTCAACTGCGAGATAAACGACTACGCTATAACCGTAGGTAGCACGCCGATAAAAGTCGGGATGGATATCCCGTTCCGCGGCAAAGGATACGCGACTACCGGCTATGTGGTAGAGATCAACGAATAATCAGCGGAAAGGAAGAAAATAATAATGGATAAGAACGGAAATATAAAGGGCAAATTCAATATTATCGACCTCCTGGTCATAATCCTTCTTGCGGCTGTCGTTGTCGGCATAGCCGTGCGTTACGGCAGCAGTGTGACTACCGCCGTAAAATCTGACGAGGAATTCGAATATATCGTAAAAGTAGAATCAGTAAGAGATTTCACCATCTCAGCTCTTGAGAAAAAGGGCAAGGTCACGGACAAAAACTCAACTCTCGATCTTGGAGAGATAACAGATGTCACTGTTGAACCCACAGAATATCAGTCCACGACCGCTGACGGACATATCGTGTTCGCGGAGCAGCCGGAGCGTTACACCGCATATGTGACCATAAGAACACGCGGAAAGGAATCCGACAACAGTTATATAACCGCCGACTCCAACGAGCTTTCGGTCGGACGCACAACAGAGATATTCTCAAAATACGTCCATACATCAGGAACAATAACAAGCGTTGAAAAATTATCAGAGCAATAATTTAACGGTCAATTTGTAAATAAAGCAGATTAATTTTAATATCTGCTTTATTTTTTTGCTTATTTGTAGTATAATTACAATATAATGATAGATATGCGCTGCCGCCGAATACGGCAGACATGTCACAAGGGAAGGGGGATCTTTTATATATGGAATACAATACCGAATATCTGCAGCTTTTAGCCGAACAGTATCCGACAATACAGTCGGCATGCGCAAAGATAATATCGCTTGAATCTCACAAAAAGCTGCCGAAGCTCACAGAGCATTTCATGAGTGATATCCACGGCGAATACGAGTCGTTCCTGCATATACTCCGAAACGCGTCCGGCGTAATAAAGGATAAGATAGACACTATATTCGCGCGCACACTGTCGGAAAAAGAGCGCGACACACTGTCCACGCTAATATACTATCCTGAGCAGAAGCTTGACATGATCAAGATGAAAGTCGACAATATAGATGACTGGTACAAGATCACGCTGTACCGTCTCATCGATGTGTGCCGTCTCGTCGCGTCAAAGTATACGCGCGCGCATATAAGAGAGATGCTGCCGAGGACCTTCGGCGACATAATAGACGAGCTGCTTCACGCCGACACGGATTTCGGGTCCGACAAGGAAGGCTATTACAGCCAATGTATCCGCTCAATAGTGGATCTCGGGCAGTCCGATGCGTTCATCGTGGAGATCGCGCATCTTATACAGAACCTTGCGATAGGCCGTCTGCATATAATCGGGGACATATTCGACAGAGGCCCCCGCGCCGATATCATCCTGGACAGACTTCTAAACTATCACAGCGTTGATATACAATGGGGGAACCATGACGTCGAATGGATGGGAGCCGCGGCAGGCTCTCTCGCGTGCATAGCCAACGTAATATCGATATCGACCAAATACTGCAATTTTGACTGTATCGAGGACGGCTACGGGATCAGCCTGCGTCCGTTGACTGTTTTCGCTCTTGAAACATATACCAACGATCCATGCACATGTTTCATACCGAGGAACCCCAATTCCGTGGACATATCGCAGCACGATGTCGAATTCTGGGCAAAGCTCCATAAGGCTATATCTATCATACGCTTCAAGCTTGAGGGACAGATCATCCTGAATCATCCCGAGTTTATGATGGAGAACCATCTTATGCTCGATAAGATAGATTACGAAAAAGGAACTATAAACATCGATGGAAAGATATATGATCTGCTTGACACCAATTTCCCGACTATAGATCCGAAAGATCCGTACAAACTCACTGACGAGGAAGCGGAGCTTATGCATTCGCTCAAGCTATCGTTCATGCACTCTGAAAAACTTCAAAAGCACATAAGGTTCATATACGCTAAGGGCAGCATGTATCTCGTCTATAACAACAATTTGCTCTATCACGGATGCATACCGATGACCGAGGACGGAGAATTTGCCGAATACGAGATAGACCACGAGCGTGTAAGCGGCAAGAAATTGCTCGACCGCGCCGAGCAGATAGCAAGAGTCGGTTACTTCGGCAAGGCGGGTCAGCCCGAAACTATGTACGGTCAGGATTTTCTATGGTATCTTTGGTGCGGAGTCGGCTCACCTGTCTACGGCAAAAATAAGATGACGTCGTTCGAACGTTATTTCATAGCCGATGAAGAGGCATGGAAAGAGATAAAAGACCCTTACTACAAATACATAGAAAAGAGATCTGTCTGCTCAAAGATCTTAAAAGAGTTCGGCGTGGATCCGGACAAATTCTCGCATATAATAAACGGTCACGTGCCGGTAAAGATCAAAAAAGGAGAAAGCCCGGTAAAAGCCGACGGCAAGCTTTTGGTCATAGACGGCGGGCTTTCGAGAGCATACCAAAAACAGACAGGCATAGCGGGCTACACGCTTATATTCAACTCGCATGGTCTGCTGCTTTCTGCCCACGACTCATTCGACTCGGTCAAAAACACAGTAGCGACAGATGACGATATGTACTCGTCTCTCGACATAATAGACATGGCTCCGGCCCGCCTGCTCGTTGAGGACACAGACACAGGCAAACAGATCCAAAGAAGAATAAATGATTTAAGAGCGCTCGTTGACGCGTTCAGAAAGGGGATCATAAAATGAATTCATACAACGAGGAACCGCTTGAGATCTCTCTTGCGGTCCCCGATGGAAACTACGAGGTAACAGTCGATATAAAGGCGCACAGCGACACATGCTTCTGCATATTCGCGCAGAACAGAAGCTTTTTTGCAAGAGACGAAAGGATAAGATCGGGCGAGACGAGATCATTCACTTTCATCGTAAATGTCTGCGGCAGGAATTTTTATGGTGACGAGCCGAGAGAGGCAGACGGGATACGGCTGCAGATAGTCTGTGACGGAAATATCACTGCGACCGCGGCGGCGTCTCCCGTATATGTCCCGACAGTATATATCTGCGGCGACTCCACAGTGACCGATCAGCCGGCGGAATATCCGTTCGTGCCGTCTGAAACGTACTGCGGCTGGGGGCAGGCATTCCCAATGCTCACAAAAAACACCGTTGCCGTTTCAAATCACGCGCAGTCCGGATCATGCACAGCCGAATTTATGGAGTCAAATCTAACGGCATTTGAAAACAAGATAAGACCGGGAGATCTCATGGTGATAGAGTTTGGTCATAATGACCAGAAAAAGCCCGAGCTTGCAGCCGACGGAGGTTACAGTAAAAATCTTGACACACTCATAGGCATAGCCAGATCGAAGGGAGCCGAACCTATCGTATGCTCCCCTATAAACAGGATAATATTCGAGCCTGACGGGCATCTCAAAAACCTATTGGGAGGCTACAGAAACGCCGCAAAAGCCGCCGCCGAGCGGAACGGAGCCGCATTTATCGACCTATGGAAAGCGACCACCGATTATATGGAGGCGGCCGGCCCTGTAAAGTCATGGCAATTTTTCCGCTGCAAAGGCGATGAGCGCGACTATACACACACCAATGACATCGGCGGGACTCTGATAGCAAAAATGTTTTCCAACGCAATGATCAGACAAAACGGTCCTCTCTCCGAACATATAGACGAGACAAAGATCAACATAGAGCCTGTGTTCGCTGATCCCGGCGATACCGCTGACAATGCTGACATAATAGCTCATTCAAAATCCATAGGACTTGTAAATGTACCGGAGGACTTTGACGCGGATATAACAGGACTGCAGATTGGGAAAAACCCTGATACAAAAAAATCGGCAAAAAAGAGCTGAAAAATATTTGCAATCACTTGCAAATTCATGTGAAATATGATAGAATAATATTAGTTTAATATGCAAGGAGGAATTTCCAATGATAAAGAAGGAACAAGTTTTACAGCAGCTTACAGACTGCGGTATCGTTGCGGTCGTACGCGCGAACAGTGCAGATGAAGCCATAAAAATCTGCGATGCTTGTCTTGCAGGCGGCTGCACCGGCATTGAGCTCACATTCACGGTTCCGGGCGCTGACAAGGTAATATCGGCGCTTGCTGAAAAATATAAGAACGGAGAAATGATGCTCGGAGCAGGAACAGTCCTCGATCCGGAAACGGCAAGAGCGGCTATTCTCGCCGGCGCTAACTTCATCGTTTCACCGGCATTCAATGCCGAGACTGCAAAGCTCTGCAACAGATACAGAGTACCGTATATGCCGGGATGCGCTACTATAACTGAGGTCATCACAGCTATGGAGGCAGGCGCTGACATCGTCAAGATATTCCCTGCTGACCTTTACGGACCTAAGATCATAAAGGACATCAAGGGACCGCTTCCGCAGGCTCAAATGATGCCTACAGGCGGAGTTGACGTTGACAACGTTGCGGACTGGATCAAGGCAGGCGTGGTTGCGGTAGGAGCCGGCTCATCGCTCACAAAGGGCGCAAAGACAGGCGACTATGCGGCAATTACAGAAACAGCCAAGAAGTTCGTTGAGAATATAAAGGCAGCGCGCGCAGAGATCGCTAAATAATAAGACTTAAACGCGCGGCGGCGCACATGAGCGTCCCGCAATACGAAAGGGGAAAATCAATTTATTATGGCAAAAGTTGTTACTATGGGTGAGATCATGCTCAGATTGTCCACACCCGGAAACCAAAAGTATATCCAGGCTACACAGTTTGATATAAACTACGGCGGCGGCGAGGCTAACGTTGCGGTATCGCTCGCTAACTACGGCCACGAGGCAGAGTTCGTTTCAAAGGTACCCGAGAACCCGATCGGCCAGTGCGCTATAGCTGCTCTTCGCAAGTACGGCGTTGAGACAAAGCACATCGCAAAGGGCGGAGACAGACTCGGCATCTACTTCCTCGAGACAGGCGCCTCTATGCGTCCTTCAAACGTTACATATGACCGTGCAAACTCGTCGATCGCTACAGCTACAGCTGACGATTTCAATTTTGACGAGATCTTCGAGGGCGCTGACTGGTTCCACTTCACAGGCATAACTCCCGCCGTATCGGATGCGGCAGCAGAGCTTACAGAGCTCGCGTGCAAGGCTGCAAAGGCTCACGGCGTGACCGTTTCATGTGACCTCAACTTCAGAAAGAAGCTTTGGTCATCAGAAAAAGCTCAGAAGGTAATGTCAAACCTTATGCAGTATGTTGATGTTTGCATCGGAAACGAAGAGGATGCGGACAAGGTGCTCGGTTTCAAGCCGGAGAATACAGATGTTACAAGCGGCGAGCTCAATCTTGCAGGCTATGAGAGCATCTTCAAGCAGATGGTAGACAAGTTCGGATTCAAGTATGTTATTTCATCGCTCAGAGTTTCAAAGTCGGCTTCGGATAACGGCTGGTCGGCATGCATCTACTCAAGCGAGGATAACGAGTTCTATCATTCAAAGGAATACAGAGTACATCCGATCGTTGACCGTGTAGGCGGCGGAGACAGCTTTGCCGGCGGTACGATCTGCGGTTTCCTCGACGGCAAGAACTTCAAGGAAGCTCTTGAGTTCGGTGTTGCGGCATCAGCTCTGAAGCACACGATCCCCGGAGATTTCAACCTCGTTACAAGAGAAGAGGTAGAGACTCTCGCAGGCGGAGACGGTTCGGGCCGCGTACAGAGATAATAAACGAATATATACAAAGGCAGAGGACGGCGCCATTGCCAAGGCGTCTCCCCTGCCCTTTTTATGTAACGGACGGCAGTTGCCGTCCGTTTCTGTCATTTTCGGATAAAATGACGTTCTGCGTTTTCCGTTTACTTCAGCTGAAAAGAAGTACAGTCTGTGCACTCGATCATAGTCGGATTTGACTCGTGCGTTCCTACCATGATACTTGACAAAGAGCAATAGTCACTGTCCTTGCAGTGATTCTTGCACTGTGTCACTGTGCACTTGATGCTCTTATTTGGATCACAATTGCAGCTCATTTGAGTTTCCTCCCGAACAATAGAAATGGAATCGCGTTATCGGAATCTCCTCCGTAACGCATTATTATTATGCTCCGATAAACGTCCGATATTACAGGAAAATTTTTTATAAAAAAAGCCGTCCGCCTTTTTGCACAAAAAACTGCACAACAAAATGTTCATATTATATAAATATTTTATTCATACTTGACATGCTATTATTCTCATGTTAGAATAAATTTGTAAGGTATACATAATTAGGTTGCATAATTTGGGGGAGGTAATTGAATATGAAAAAGAAAGTCATTTCTATCATTTTATCCGCGCTGATGTGCTTTGACATATGCGCGCTTGCCGCCGATGTTTCACCTGATGCTCTCAGTTTTTCCGGCAGCATACAGGATGCAGGATCCGGCGTCGTTTATCCCGAGGAAGTTCCGGACAAGCTGATTTCGGATACAGAGGATGTATATTTTTCCGATGAAGAGATATACGGCACGGATGAAAAAACTTTTGAAGACTATTACATCACCTATTTTCAGATAATCACAGGAAACCAAAATGAGATCGACAAACTCAATACATATTATGCTCAAAACGTTTCTGAGCCAGCGGAAACCGCGCAAGAGATACTTAGCGCTGAATTTTCGGAAAACGAGATAAACGTTATTACGGCATATTCCGAATCCAACGAGATATACAAGCTGCTCATATGTATCCTCCGCGATGACCGCGTTTCGAACGATGAAAAAGACGCGTTAAAGGCATTGCTTGCGGATAACTCGCCCACAGCTGTCATGAACGCATTTATGCGGTATCGGAGAAATGTATCGGAAGGCCGGTGCGAAGATCCCGACCCGCTTACAGCTATAGACGAAAACATTTTCCGAGGAACGGTACGTGACATTGACGATTCGTCCGATATATACGGTGAAGTTCAGGATATCTATGCTGACAATGATATTCTCCCAGAAGAGGAAGATATTTCAGGACCTAATTCCATAGCAGCTGCTTCTGACGACAGAGAAGATGTTCTGGCACAGGCTATAACCGCGCCTAAGTATTATAAAAATGAAGGTTCAAACATCTATATAGACGATAAAAGCGGCAATCTCAGATATGTACGCAATGATATATCAGTTCCGCTGAGCAATGGATACATGTCTCTCGATCTTGTATATGATGTTTCCGAGGCCAAGGGGGCAGGATATGTATATGAAGATGTGGACGGCGGCGTAATATCTAATTTAACCTCTTTGAAGCAATCCGCTCTCGGAGTAGGCTGGAGGTTCAATCTTACCCGAAGAGAATCAAGAATAATATACCTAAAAGACGGTCGCAGTATTAAGTATTCCGGCAACTCTGTAAAAAATAATTATTATAATGATGTAGAAGTAGAATCAAACGGCGGCGGTGAAATACTTATTACATATATTGATGGCAGTAAGGAATATCTTGATAATGCCGGACTTTTGTATAAGAGTGTAGACAAATACGGAAATATAATTAATTACACATATACAAATGGAGATCTGACAAAAGCAGAATCCGAAGGAAAGGAAATAATTGTTGCATACTATGATGACCGAACCGAAATAATATTGCCAGGCGGTAATATTATAAGATACTATAAAACTCTGATTACTCTCGCATACGGTGAATCATCAATAAGCTGGAGCAGAACTTGTCCTGTACTATCATACATAGAAAAAATCAGCAACGGATCCACTTTAGAATGTGCTCATTTTACATATGACGATTATCAAATGGAAACGTACAGAGGACCCGTCAGCAGTTATTTCAGCGGCTCAGATTATTATGTGTTTGTTGTGCCTACAGAAATATATAATGAAGCGGGACATTGTGACCAATATACATATTCACCTGAAATAGAGAAATATGACCATACCAGCACACGCACATGGACATTAAGAGTCACAGGTAAATACAAGAATGATGACGCATATTCATCGGGAGATTATCTTCTTCCAAGCGAAACATCCAGAACCGAAAATACAAAATATACTGAAACATTTGAAAATAATAAATTAGTAGTTTCGGAATTTACACCCACTTCAAAAAGCGTTAGTACATACAAAAAAGAAGATAACACAAATATTCTGCTGAAAAAAGAGGTTACATCTTTCTCAAGGAACCATGAACATTGCCCTGATTCCAAGGAGGTCAAAACGTACAATTCATCAGGTAATTACATAACATACAAAGAAGATTACACATACAACGAGAAAGATCAATTAACCAATATAAAAACATATATTGACAATTCATTGTATGAAGATACTACATATCAATATACAAACTGGTATCTTACATTAACAGAAACAGAACGGAATAACGAATGTGTGTACATATACCATACAGAAAGGAATAATTACGGTGATATAACCGCTGAATATGCTGAAGACCCTGATACAGGAAATATTTTATCTAAGACAACATATTCATACGACTCAAAACACCGTCAGATCTCAAAAGCAATACGCACCGGGAATAACATGATCGAATATCTTGATGATTACCGTTACACAAATGATTTTTGTCTTCCATATGAGAAATATGTAATGTACGGAGATGATATTGCATTCAGCGAAACATACACTTATGATCCCGATAACGGTAATATTCTTTCAGTTAAAGATGGTAAAGAAAATATAACGTATTATGAATATGATGCAAGAGGAAATATCACAAAAGAGACTCTTCCGGACGGAACCGAAATAAATATAAACTACGGCGGATACGCTTCTGACATATCATACAGCGCAAATCCTATGACTGTAGAATATGAAAACGGCTATTGTTTACAGTACTGGTTCAACAGTTACGGCGATATTGTAACTGTAAGTGAAAAGAACCCTACTGAAAACAAATTTTCGGACTTGATCCAATATTCTCGTGACACATTCAATAATATAGAAATGATAACCGATGCAGAAAAAAACTATACCGATTTCAGCTACGACGTATATAATCGTCAAACAAAAGCAATATATCCCATAGTAAACGAAACATCATCTGAACCGATAAGGACATATTACTATGACGTTTTCTTTGACGGTAGTCAAAAATGCTCTGCTGTGATCACTGTCGATCAGGATAATAAAGCGAGCATATCCTATTCCGATCTCCGCGGGAGGAACTATAAAAATGCGGTCATAAAGAATTTTTCAAGCATTGGCGCGGATACCGACTGGGAAAACATAACGTCTCTTCCCACAAACGCTCAGCTTGTTATAACTGAGACAAATACATATGACGATCTTGACAGGCTTATAAAGACTGTGGACGGCGAGAACCGGCCGACTGAATATACGTATGATATAAACGGAAACACTACCTCACAGGTCAGCGGAAGCGGCAGCGAAGAATACGGAGCTAAATTCACATATGATGCCGCAGGGAATATCACCGAGACCGATCAGGCCGGACAGATCACCTACAGTGAATATGACACTATGGGAAGGATCGTAAAAACGACCGATCCCATGGGCTTCACCGAAGAATACAAATATGATCCCGCCGGCAACCTTACAGAATATAAAGATAAGAACAATGTATATACGTATAACACTTATGACAGCATGAACCGCCTTACAAAGACGGCAAAGGGCAGCAGTCAGATAACCTATACATATGACGATATGGGAAACATGATAACAGCTGCCAACGAGACCGGCACGATAACGTATGAGTATAATGATGACGGCACACTCGCGTCAAAGGAGTATCCTGACGGCAAAAAGATATCATATACAAGCTATGATGCAAATAAGAATCTGCTCAGCATGACCGACTGCTTCGGAAATATAACAAATTACACGTATAACAGCAGGGGGCTTATGTCCTCTGTCACCGAGAAATACAGCGGCTCAGCTGCGCAGAAGACAACTTCATATTCGTATAATGACAACGGCAGCATAAAAGGCTCGTCCGGACCGAACGGCATCGAGACCTCATATGAATACGACTATGCGGGACGTGTGTCATATATGGAAAACACATCCGCAAGCTCATCAGTTTATACGAATCATACATATACATATGATAATTCAGGCAACGTTATAAAGCGTATAGACAACATCGTAGGTCAGGGAAGTACAACGACCGATTACAGCTACGATACCGTAAACAGGCTGTCAAGAGAATGGGCTCCGGGCGTTCATCGAAGCGATTATGAATACGACACTCATGGAAATATAACTTCATCAACTTATGATAGTGATGCGGTTTATGAATATGATGCCAACAACCGCATTATTGAATCGGATGTTAATAATGCATACAGCGAAACATCCGTTGGTTCTGTATTATCAGACTGGCACACCGATTATTCATATAACGCTAATGGGGACCTGATAAGCTCATCAAAGCATTCCAATCATCCGGACTATCCGGAAATGTATCAAAGCTCGGAAGAAACATACACTTACAATGATTTTGGTCAGCTTATCGCATATTCCGACAGCTATGGCTACTCGGCAACGTATACTTACTATGCGGACGGTCTGCGGGCATCAAAAACAATGAGTTATGATATATGCCCTGATGTTACAACAACATACTATTATGACGGTGGAAATGTTATTAACGAGAGCCGGGAAGGTCAGCCGTATGCCATAAATGTGATGGGTGCGGATGGGTATATTTCACGCACTCAAAGCGGCACGACATCCTACTACATGAAAAACGCTCATGGAGATATTGTATACGCAGTAACAGAAAGCGGCGCAAAAAGCTTTTCGGCTATATATAACGCATGGGGCGAGATTGTGGACGGATATGATCCCGGCAGCAGATTCAGTTCGAATCCAATATGCTATGCGGGAGAATTCTATGACAATGAAAGCGGAATGATCTACCTC
>CAJFNT010000009.1 GCA_904395315.1 uncultured Clostridia bacterium | reverse complement strand
TGAATATTTTTCTGAAGATCCGCTGCTTACCGGAAAAATGGCATCCGCAAAAGTACGCGGGATACAGTCACAGCATATAGCAGCTTCTGCAAAACATCTCTGCGCCAATAACAAGGAAGTAAACAGAATGGAGTCAGATTCTATCGTTTCCGAGCGCGCATTACGGGAAATATATCTTAAGGGGTTTGAGATATGCGTAAAAGAGTCACAACCATGGACAGTAATGTCATCATATAATCTCATAAACGGGACAAGAGCATCAGAAAACTATGATATAATAACAAATATATTAAGAAATGAATGGGGGTTTGAAGGCATGGTAACTACCGACTGGGACAACCATGCCGATGAATACAAAGAGCTTTTGGCCGGAAATGATATCAAAATGCCATTTGGATACCATGAGCAGATAAAAGAGGCTCTTGCTGAAGGCAAGATCACACGTTCTGATATAGAAGTATGTGTAAAGCGTATTCTTGAGATGATCATGAAACTTGACTGACACATCTTACTCGCCGCAAATATATATATATATCGATTTTTTACCTATTTCATAAAATCATCTTGTAAAATATGAAATAAACATGGGCAGAGATGCATCATACTTCATCTCTGTCCTTATTCATTGTTCAATATTTTATCTGATAACAAGCAATGCTGTATATTATCCAGTAAAATCCATGCTCAAATATATAAAAAATAAGTTGTTGATATTGATACTTTAGTATGCTTTATATGTATAGATCAAGCCTATTATTAATTTTTAAGCATTGGCTATTTTCTTTCATTTGGATTATAATATAATTATAGACAAACTGCTCAAAAAACTATAGAACGGCAGTCGTCGTTTCATAAAAAATTGCGCAGTATATAGATGAAAGGAGTATAGAATATGTTAGTCAATACAAAAGCAAAGGTTGGTGTGTTCTCCATCGCATTGGGAGCTTACCTGCCTCAATTCCCATCTTTGGTACCTGAATTTGAAGCTCAGTACGAAGCGTTTAAAAAGTCGCTCCCCGACACTATAGAAATCATAGATGGCGGTATGGTAACAACCAAGGAGCAGTCACAGGCTGCCGGCGATCTTTTCCGCGCAGCTGATGTCGATTTGGTATTTCTTCAGTTACTTACATATGCGACGTCTTATAACATGCTTCCCGCTGTTAAAGATCTTGATGTTCCGGTCGTTCTTGTAAATCTTCAGAAGCTCAAGGCTCTTGACTATGACCACACAGATATTGCATCATGGCTTGGTGAAGGCTATGCGTGTGGTGCCGTAGGTGAAATGGTTGCTGATCTCGAAAGATTCGGTAAACGTCATGCTGTTATTACAGGCGTTGTTGAGGGAGGAGATCCTCAGGTACAGGAGGAGATCGAGTCCTGGTGCCGTGCAGCTCAGGTAAGAAGAAGATTCCGTGATACCAATATTGCTCAGATCGGAAGACCTTATCCCGGAATGATGGATCTTTATATTGACGAATCCAATCTTTACAGAAGAATGCATCTTTACACAAAGCAGTTCGACTGGGAGAAAATGTGGGCTATCGCCGATGATATAACAGATGAGGATGCTATCCGTGCAAAAGCGCAGGACATCCTTGACACGTTTGATATTGAAGGCGGCGGAAGTATTGAAGAAGTATGGGAAATGGCAAAATACGTTGTTGCTTTTGAGCAGTGGGTAAAAGACGAAAAGCTTGGTCTTATCGCATCACATTATGACGGATATGCAACAGGCAAAGCTGGCGTCCTTGACAGTATGCTCATTCCCGCATTTTCAATGCTTATCAAACAGGGAACTGCATGTGCAGTTGAAGGAGATATGAAAGTCGCTATGGCAATGAGTATATTAAAGACTATCTCCGGAACAGGTCAGCTTGCTGAAATGTATTCGATAGACTTTAATGACGATATTGCTATCATAGGTCATAGCGGATCCGGAGATGCCGACATATCTGATAAGAAACCTACCATGAAGATAGTTAAGGTATTCCACGGGAAAACAGGCGGTGGCTATTTAACACAATTCTACCCCTATACAGGTCCGGTTACATATCTTGCGATCACACAAGACGGAGACGGTCACTTTAAGTTTGTTGTTGCAGAAGGTGTGAACGAAGAAGGTAAGATCTTGTCCTTCGGCGATACAAATATGAGAACACGCTTCACATGCGGAGCAAAAGAATTCGTCAATCGCTGGAGTGAATGCGGGCCGACTCATCACTTTGCAGCTGCTACTGGAAGACATATTGACACTATTCTTAAGGTAGCTAAAATATTTGATGTACCAGTAGATATTGTTACAAGATAATATTAGAATTAGATAATGGCCTCCTGTGGTTTAATTATATTCTACCACAGGAGGCTTTAATTTTAAATACTGTAATCCAAATCGTTAAATGATTTTGCCTTGTCTGATTTTTTGATTGGTTGAATTTCTGAAATATTAGAACATTCTTTACCTTTTTTGGGGCTTTTACTTTTATAAAAAAGTATGAGTAATTATCATGACCATCCACTAATTATTACCCGTAATTATATAATATAATCTCATTAATGCAGCAATAGCTTGTTCTTTGGAGCAGTTTGCTTTAGGATCAAATCGTGTTTCGTCCGCCATACATTATTCCGGTTCCTGCAAGTTTGTATACACTGTCTTTTGCCCATTCGGAGATAGCAGCGTCATCTTCGTATAAAAAATTTCTGCGGCTGTAACATCAATCACATAAAACGTTTATTAATATCTTTTGGATTCCTCTATATTTGACTCTTACATTTACCGCAATCAGAACATCCATTACAAGTAAGTCTGTTTGCGCATTCTTCACATGCTACAGGATGATAGTGTGGCAAATATAGCTCTTCTTTCGGTATTACCGAGCCATTTTCATCTTTCAAAATAAATTCTATTTCTTTACCTTTGAAATTTAGTCCGGATCTCTGTGCCTGCTGCGACTGTACACGCTTATTAGGTATCCTATATCTTTTTCTATCTTTAATAAATATAGTGCCAGTCTCTATAAAATTATATGTAACATTATACTTTCTGCATTGATCATACAAAGACTTTACCCATTCATAATGACACGGTCTTGAACCATCATAGTTTTCTCCTCCGCATATCACTTGCTCGATTTTTCCGGTACGCAAATACCTATCAATTTCAATTTGTCCTATCAAAGGAGCAGTCATGATCCCCTTATGCTTAAACGGTAGTTCAAACATTATTGGAATACGTTCATCCGCACGCAACTGGTTTTCACATGTCACATTAAAAAATATGTTTTCCCATCCATCACCCCCAATCTTTGGGAAGACATTTTTTTACTCTTTGAGGGCGCTTCGTAAGTAAAAAGAACTTAACATCGCTGCGAATGCGCATAATATCCCATGCCATATCCCTCCATACATCAGCCTCCTCTAAGAAGAAATCAGATGTCATACATACACGGATCATTTCTCCGCTCTTTACCTTATATTCACCGCTCCTATTCTTTTGCACAGGATAGTTAAATCCAGTTTTCGTTCGATAGATATCCCGTCCGTTCTTGTCACGCACTTTGTCAAGAAAATACATATAACAATTCTCGCACCCCTCGCTACATTTAACACATCCATGCCATGGGTTCCATATATCATGCATTAACTTCAACTCTCCTCAGGGAATATTAGAAGATTTATTTTAACTCATCTAATAAAATTAGTGTGTATAAACTGTTCCTTTTCGGGAAAACCATATTCTTTTTTTCCCAAAGCTATACTCTTGATCAAAAATGACATATTATCAGCAAGTGTGCGCATTGTCTGCAATCCCTCTGCATCCTGCACAGCCTCTCCTTGCTCCCTGCCATGGACACTGTTCCAATACTGACTTGAAGCGATAGGCATTCCCGAAATAGTAAAGAACTTGTTCAGCTCATCAAATGTCGAAGACAATCCTCCGCGGCGTGCTACAGTGATCCCCGCACCTACCTTCATCGTCTTGTCAAATGAAGTACTAAAAAATAATCTTGTAAGAAATGCGATAAGCGTAGCATTTGCCGATGCATAATAAACAGGTGTACCAACAACAAGACCATCGGCCTCTTCAAATTTTGGAGCTATCTCATTTACTGCATCATCAAATACACATCTCCCTGTAGTTGCGCATGATCTGCACGCAATGCATCCTCTTATATCTTTATTTCCTATATGGATCATTTCTGTTTTTATCCCATTTTTAGCAAACTGTTTTTCTACCTCATGCAATGCAATATAAGTGTTTCCCTTTGTGTGGGGTGAACCATTGATCATCAATACTTTCATAATAAATTCTCCTCTTGATCATATATCATATAAAACTATTTTTTCGATTCCCATCCAATATTATATCAAATAATTCTTTGTGTTGCAATATAAAAATCCGATCAATATTTATCGTCATAAATATTATAATCCATACAAATAACTTTAACTATTTTATAATACATAATACGAATTTATAAAAAAAGATAGCCTATACGGCTATCCTAAACAAGTGTAATCCGGCAGCGTTCTACTCTCCCGGGAGGTCGCCCTCCAAGTACCATCGACGCTATTGAGCTTAACTTCTGTGTTCGGTATGGGT
>CAJFNT010000008.1 GCA_904395315.1 uncultured Clostridia bacterium | reverse complement strand
TTATCACGATACATTCCCAAGACATTTGGTACACGTACCTGACGTTTCTCTCCGGTATTAGTGTCCGGACCAATGCTTACATGAAGAGTAACTATGTCACCTGAATTTATATGGGTACCGGCAAGCGGAGTTTGTCTTATGACAATACCAGACTCTACAGTATCACTGTATTCCGACACAACTCTGTATGTCAGTGTCAGATCCTCTATCATTTCGCCCGCTTTATCCACAGCTTCATTCACCACATTCGGCACTTCTATGCCTCCGCCGGATGTTCCAAGCGACACCACAAGCTTTATAGGCTCTGATTTAGGAGCCTCAGTACCAGCTTCCGGAAGCTGCGATATCACATAATTCTCCTGAACTGTATCTGAAAGAGAATACTCTATTTCATCGCTTATCTTATATCCGTTTTTTTCAGCAGCAGATCTTGCGTCCTCCAAAGACATATTCGTAAGCTGCGGCACTGCCGCAGAAGAAGGAGATATCAAAAAAAATAATATAACAGCTGCTGCAATTATTATGATACCTATAGTTGAAAGCGCAAGGATCACAGAATTTCTGTCAGCATGTTTTTTCTTGCTGCTTTTCTTCGATCCGCCTTGACTGCGTTTTTTATTAGAACCGGCAGTCATTTTCTGCTTTCTCTTCTCTTTTTCACTTGTGTTCCCCATAGTATCGTCTCTTTTTATTTCAGGAAGCAA
Source organism: uncultured Clostridia bacterium (assembly GCA_904395315.1). GTDB lineage: Bacteria > Bacillota > Clostridia > UBA1381 > UBA1381 > Ornithomonoglobus. The sequence continues at coordinate 18,273 of CAJFNT010000008.1, read as the reverse complement.
GAAGTCATCTTCTTCCTTCTTTTCTTGTTCAGCTTCCTTGGAAGGCAACTGTTCATCTGCCAAAACAGCGCGAAGATCATCTATAAAATCCTGCATATTTTGATACCTTTTCGCCTGATCTCTGCTCATTGCTTTCATGGTAACATAAGCAAGATCGGCAGGCACATCCATATTGACGCATTTAACGTTTACCGGTTCTTCTTCTATATGCATCAATGCCACCGAAACAGGGGTATCTCCATCGAATGGCACACGTCCCGCAAGCATCTCATAAAGCACTATCCCAAGAGAATATATATCCGATCTGAAATCAGTATAGCCCCCCCTTGCCTGCTCAGGTGATATATAATGCACGCTGCCCAGCGCTGTTCCTCCAGCTATGGTCTTATCTGTTTCCATTGCCTTTGCAATACCGAAATCAGTTACCTTCAAAACTCCCCCCGGAGCCATGATAATATTCTGTGGCTTTATGTCCCTATGTATGATCCCACGCTCATGGGCCGCTTGTATCCCCTGCCCGATCTGTATGGCATAATCACATGCCTCCTGCCATGGTAGCCGAGGATGCTTTTTAATATAATCTTTTAGTGTTATCCCGTCAACAAGTTCCATGACCATATAATTCAAACCATCCTGCTCGCATACATCATATACGGACACCACATTCGGATGAACTAGACTTGCTGAAGATCTTGCCTCCTTAATGAAGTTTGATACTATTTCCTGCTTTTCTTCAAAATTTTCCCTTAGTATCTTTATTGCAACATCACGATCCAAAACTTTATCGTGAGCCTTATAGACTATAGCCATGCCTCCTGCCCCGATCTTGGCAAGCACCTCATACCTACCGCTGAGCACACTGCCCGCAAGATTTTCAGCGTCAAGCATCAGTCATCTCTCCTTCCATTACCACAGCGGTTATATTATCACTTCCGCCTCTTTCATTTGCAATATCCACCAATTTTTTTGCACACTCATTAGGTTCTCCTGTCCTTACAATTTCAAGAAGCTCCGCATCTTCGATAGTATCTATCAATCCATCTGAGCAGATAAGTATCCTCTCTCCGCTGTAAGTCTTTACACCTGTGTCTACTTTTACCGAACACTCCACACCCATTGCACGAGTTATTATATTTCTTCGTGGATGGCGTTTTGCTTGCTCAGGCGTTATCTGCCCGAGTTTTACCAACTCCTGTACATACGAGTGGTCGCGTGTTATCTGGCATATTTTCTCGTCAATAATATATGCTCTCGAGTCACCTACATGGGCAAATATCAGATACCCGCCGCGCACCATGCAAAGTGTAGCCGTAGTACCCATACCCATGACTTTCTCATTTATACACGAATACTCGTATATCTGCGAGTTCGCATAGAGAAATCCTTGTCTAATTACCTCCATTGCCTGGAAACGGTCCAGATCATCTGTGAGGTTTTCTGATATGTAGTTGCTTATACTGTCCACAGCCATAGAGCTTGCCACTTCTCCGGCAAGATGTCCTCCCATACCGTCCGCTACGATAGCATATGAGTATTCATCTGACTCAAATATCCTAAAGCTGTCCTCATTGATCTTTCTGACCCTTCCAACGTCGGTCAATGCTCCGATCCGCAAATTCACACCTTCTTTCGACCATGTCAAATATTTTTCTGATTGTTCTCATCATCTGCAATACCCGCGGCTCTTTTTCTGAGTTGTCCGCAGGATGCAGCTATATCAGAACCGAGCTCTCTTCTTATCGTCGCATTTATCCCTTGCTTCGTAAGACGCTCCCAAAAAATATTTATATCTTTCTTGCTGCCTTTTCTGAAATTTCTCTCTTCCACACTATTGACCGGTATAAGGTTCACATGTGCCCGAAACGGTCTAACAAGCTCAGCAAGCTCATCTGCGTTTTTCAAACTATCATTCACCCCGTGTATCAGCGAATACTCAAAACTGAGTCTACGCTTCGTCCGATCATGATAAGCTGCGCACGCACGCATAAGTTCATCCATATTATATCTGCGGCTTACAGGCATGATCTCGTTTCTTATAGTGTCATTTGGAGCATGCAAAGACACTGTAAGCGTTATAGGAAGATCCTCCTCTGCAAGCGCGTATATTCCGGGCACAACCCCACATGTAGAAAGCGTTATATGCCTGTACCCTATATTCTTTCCCTTTTCATGATTGACATTATGAAGAAATTTTATGACATTATCATAATTATCAAGCGGCTCCCCGATCCCCATAAGCACTATGTTCGAGATCCTTTCTCCCATATCCTTTTCCGCAAAAATGACCTGATCAAGTATCTCTCCAGCAGTGAGCGAGCGATAAAGACCTCCTATCGTCGATGCACAAAAACGACATCCCATCCTGCATCCTACCTGTGATGAAATACAGATCGTCAATCCATGGTGATATCTCATAACCACACTCTCTATACAGTTGGCATCAGGGAGTTTGAACAGATATTTAGTCGTACCGTCAAACTTTGAAACGTATTTTTCCTCTATCTCAAGCACCGATATATAGCTGAGTTCCGCCAATCGTTCTCTCAATTGTTTAGAGATATCTGTCATCTCATCAAAACTTGTCACTCCGGAATTGAGCCACTTGAATATCTGTTGTGCTCGAAAACGTTTTTCACCCATACTTATCAGAAAATCTTCAAGCTCACTATATTCCAAACCCTTAAGATCTATCTTATTTTCCAAATTGATCATCATACTTTCTTTATCATTTTACAGATATAAAATCCATCCGACATATCGGTATCCGGATACAGTGTTTGTTCAAACACCCGTTCATATCCTCTGTGCTCTTTCAGAAAAGAGCCCGTAACTCCTTCATTTTCACTCGGATCTATAGTGCACGTTGAATACACAAGCTCTCCGCCCGGTCTAAGATAATCTGCGCCGTTCCGCAGTATCGCGCTCTGGATATTTATCAAACTATCCGGATCAACTTTCTTAAGTTTTATATCCGGCTTTCTTCTTATTATTCCCAGTCCCGAACAAGGTACATCACACAGTACCTTATCAAATTGCAGCAAAAATCTATCTCTTTTTTCTGTCGCATCCAATAATCTCGTATGTATATTTGATAGCCCCAGCCTTGCTGCTGCGTCATCTATAAGCTTGATTTTATGTTCATGTATATCACATGCAATGACCGTGCCTGTCCCTCGCATAAGTTCAGCCATATGAGTCGATTTTCCTCCCGGTGCCGCGCACATATCGAGCACCGATTCGCCTTCTTTGGGACAAAGTACAGCTGACGCACAGTATGCTCCCTGATCCTGAACAGTAAAATATCCGTTACGATAAAGATCGCTTGCCCTTATATCAAAGCCATCCGCTTTTACAAGATGACCCTTAAATATCTCAGCAGCGATACCACGTTCACTTAAAAGTGAAACGAGTTCCCCGGCATCTGTTTTTAGCGCGTTAGCTCTCAACATCAATGGCGGTACACCATTTAAAGCGTCCATGATACTCTTTGCACGATCAACACCGAAAATCTTTACAAAAAAGCTTGTCATTTCCTCGCTGTATGAATATTTGACAGATAGATCTCTGTCTGTTCCGTCATCGGGATATTTTATAACACATCCGTCACGACAAAACGAGCGAAGAACAGCGTTTACAAATCCATCTGTACCTCGTCTGCCATATTTTTTAGCAAGTTTTACGCTCTCATTGACAGCGGCGCTCTGTGGTATTTTATCCATGAATACAAGCTGATATATCCCGATCTCAAGTATCAGTTTTACATATTTATCGATTTTTTTCAGCTTTACCTTTGAATATTGTCTTATCACATATTCAAGTGTAAAATGTCTTGAAACAGTGCCGTATACGAGACTCGTAGCAAGAGCGGTGTCCTCTCTGCCAAGATCTGCGTAAGAGAGTCTGTGTCTGAGAGCAAGGTTTGAATATGAGTCTCTGTAAAACACATCATACAGAGTCAACAGCGCAGTCTCTCGTGCATCCATCAATCACGCCTCCTGCTGTTGTTTATGATAAGCAGCAGTCTGAATATCTGCAGCGCTGTCGAAGCAACAGACGCAAAATATGTCATAGCCGCAGCTCTTAACACTTTTCCGGCTCCCGCAAGCTCGTCCTCATCCAGCAGCGCCATTGATCGCAATGTCGCAAGCGCCCTCGAGCTCGCATTCGTCTCGGTGGGAAGTGTTATTATCTGAAATGCAAGAACAGCGCAAAACAACGCGACTCCGAGATATGCCAGATTAGTTGCCCCAAGTATTATACCTATAATTATTATCGGCACAGACACATATGAACATATATTTACAAACGGAACTATACCATTTCTCAGCTTTATAGGCAAATATCCGACCTGATGCTGCACAGCATGTCCGCACTCATGTGCCGCTACACCCAGCGCGGCTATAGACGTGGAATAAAATGTCGAATCTGAAAGACGTATGACATTTTCTTTCGGGCTGAAATGATCCGTCAAATTTCCGGAAACACGCTCTATCCTTATATTATAAAGACCGTTCGCATCAAGGATACGTCTTGCCGCATCCGCTGCTGTCAGGCCGCGTCTTGACCGTACCTGATCGTATTTTCTAAATGTTGATTTAACGTTCGCCGATGCCGCAAGCGTTATGATAAGTCCAATGATCACGAGTATATAAGTCGGATCAAACAGACTGTAAAGGAAACCGCCTCCCATTCCATAAAATCCGCTGTCGGTTGAATACGCCAACGCATTTATCATATTTCAAACATCCTCTCCTGACTGCCGCTTAAGCAGAATAAAACCAGATATCCAAACCAGATCTCAATGACTCATTCACCGAGCACGGCTCCGATATCTATTTTGTGACCTCTCGCGTAATCTTCAATATTCATTCGCTTTGAACCGGCGAATTTAACTGTTTTTATATAAAGCGCGTCTTCCCCACAGGCTGTAAGCATACCCTTGCCCTTTATGATACCAAGTATCTCGCCGGGCACGGTATCGCGTTTTGTATTCTCAGTCTTCTCAGCCTCTTCTATCTTCACGCTCTGTCCCTTATATGTCGTAGCGGCAAGAGGGCTTGGGTTCATGCCGCAGATAAGTTTTGATATCTCAGCCGCAGATCTGCTCCAGTCTATAACCGATTCTTCTTTCCTTATTCGCTCAGCATAACATACGCCGTCCTCGGACTGCTTCTTGTACTCTGCCGTTCCGTCGCCTATCATGCGCACAGCCTCTGTAAGAAGTTTTCCGCATATCTCTGCCATTCTTTCAAACAACTGACCGCTTGTCTCATATTCGCCAATCGCTGTCTTTTCGCAAAGGATTATATCACCGGTATCGAGCCCTCGATCCATTCGCATGATGCACGCGCCGGTCTCTTTATCACCGTTTATTACCGCGCGCTGGATAGGCGCTGCGCCACGGTAACGCGGCAAAAGCGATGGATGCACATTTATACAGCCATATTTCGGATAGTCTATGATATATCCAGGCAATATTTTCCCATACGCCGCCACTACTATCATATCCGGATCAAGTCGTTCAAGTTCCGGCAAAAAAGCTCTGTTTTTAAGCGTTTCCGGCTGAAATACCGGTATGTCAAGTTCTTGAGCTTTCAGTTTCACATCTGTCGGAACAAGCTTATGCCCTCTGCCCTTCGGTTTGTCCGGCTGCGACACAGCTCCTATCACATCCTCTCCCGATTCAGATAGAGTGCAGAGCATATCCGCAGCAAAATCAGGCGTACCCATAAATAGTATTCTCATATTTAAGGCCTCCTTTTGTCACTTAACATACTCTGTTACCAATTCGGTGAACACATGTCCGTCAAGATGATCGCACTCATGACAAAAAGCGCGCGCCAAAAGCTCCTCTCCCTCTGCCATAAATGGTCTTCCATTCCTGTCTTGAGCCTTTACTTTCACTTTGTTGGGGCGCTTCACTTTACCGAAAAGCCCGGGAAAGCTTAGACATCCTTCAGGTCCGTCTTGTTCTCCTTCTGTCTCTATTATCTCAGGATTTACGAGCTCTATTCGTCCGGTTCCGACATCAATGACCACAACGCGCTTCAATATGCCTACTTGCGGCGCCGCCAGACCCACGCCGTCCGCCTTCATCATCGTCTCATACATGTCGTCCAGCAGCACTGCAAGTTTATCATCAAACTTTGTAACTTCTTTGCATCTTTTTCTGAGGACTTCATCATCCCTCATTCGGATCTGACGTATTGCCATAATTATTTCCCTCTTTCTCCATAAACTATTATATAAAATATACCGGTAATGATCATATAAATGCGCGGCATATCGATATGCGGCTTTCTGATCAATAAACTGAAGCCGGATCCTTATCTATCGATAATGCTGTACCCGCGAATCCTTTATCATTCTTCACTGCCGCCGCCGCCGATGAAAGTCTGCTGTTCAAAGCATCGGCATCACTGCATTTTATCAGGATCTGCCACCGATATTTATTCTTTATTTTTGATATGCCAGACGGTATCGGGCCGAGCACTGCCACTTTTTGTTTTATCTCATTTATGTCGCCGAAAGCGTCACGATACCGGTGAGCAGCCCGCATCGCGGTATTTTTATCCGCGTCAGATATTTGAACGCATACCATCTCACAGAACGGCGGATACCACATGATCCTGCGTTCTTCTGCCGTTTTTACGTAAAAAGTCTTATAATCATGTGTTTTTACAAGATCGATAGCAATATTATCGGGATTATACGTCTGTATCACCGCTTTTCCCTGAACACTGCCGCGTCCCGCTCTTCCGGACACCTGCTCCAAGAGATCAAATGTCCTCTCTCCGCTTCGAAAGTCATTTATATGCAGCATCGTATCAGCCGACACAACTCCGACCAGTGTAACATTTGGGAAATCAAGTCCCTTTGCGACCATCTGTGTTCCTATAAGTATATCTATCTTCTCATTCGCAAATCTATCAAGTATCTGTCTATGCGAATTCTTTCTGGTCGTGGAATCAGCGTCAAGCCGTATGCATTTTGCATCAGGAAATATCCTTTCCACCTCATTCTCTACGCGCTGAGTCCCGCCTCCGAAATACCTTATATACTTACTCCCGCATGACGGACAAACGGTATAATTCTCATGCGTAAAACCGCAGTAATGACATTTCAGAATATTACCGTACCTATGATATGTGAGCGAAATATTACAATTCGGGCACATCGGAACATATCCGCATTTACGGCATGATACAAAAGTTGAATATCCACGCCTGTTCATAAGTAGTATAGTCTGATATCCACGGTCTATATTTTCTCTTACTGCTTCATAAAGGGCTCTTGAGAACATACTTTTATTCCCATTTTGAAGCTCGTCCCGCATATCCACGATCTCGATATCGGGCATTTTGTTTTCGTTGTATCTCTTCTTCATTTCAAGGAGCGTGTACTCACCCTTTTTCGCCTTATAATAACTCTCCATTGACGGAGTCGCCGATGCGAGCACGGTAACCGCTCCCCACTGACCGGCGCGGAACAGAGCTGCCTCCCGCGCGTGATATCTTGGAGACATCTCAGACTTATAGGTCTCGGAATGCTCCTCATCCAGGATTATCGCCCCTATATTTTCGATCGGAGCGAACACAGCGCTCCGTGCGCCTATTACAATATCAGCCTCACCATTCATTATCCTGCGCCACTGATCATAGCGCTCGCCGAGTGAAAGGCCGCTGTGCAGTATCGCTATCCGGTCACCGAAGCGTGAAACAAACCGCGACACCATCTGAGGCGTAAGCGATATTTCAGGAACGAGAAGCATGGCCGTGCGTCCGCTTTCGATCGAATGCGAAATAACGCGCATAAACACTTCCGTTTTTCCGCTTCCTGTAACTCCATGAAGGAGAAAAGCTCCTCCGCGGCCTGATCTCATCGCAGCGCATATCTTTCCTGCCGCGGCAGACTGCTCTTCTGTGAGCTCGGGAAATTGAGACCTCTCACAGCCTGTGCTATAAACGTCACGGCCTGCCTCTATATCAAAATATTCAGCTATACCAGCATTTACTATAGCTTTAAGTGTTTGATAGCTTCCTATAGAAAATCTGACAAGATCGGCAGCAGAAAGATACTCGCAGCTTTTCAGCACATTTATCATCCTTATACGCGCCTTTGAGCGTTTGTTTTCCTCGATATAACGTTCTGCTTCCGATGTATCCACCGCAAGCCTTACACCGCGTATTATGCGTTTATTAACGCCCCGCTTATGCGAATATGAGCGTGATACGACACCTCGTTTTTCTAACTCTGAAACACGTTTTCTTATATCTGTGTCAAAATATGACATAAGTGTTATTATATCCGCGGAACCGCCGCAGTCGTTTAAGATCGCAATGATCTTTTTATCCAGAGCGCTTTTCCCGGTGACTTTCGATGCATCCTCGAGGATAATGTGCTCAACAGTTTTTACGGCTGTGCCTGCCGGTATCACAGCATGGATGATATCAAGATAAGGAGCCAGACACCTCTCATGTAGATACTCTATAAGCGCAGTCATGCTCTCCGGAAATGCCGGCTCATCGCCTGACATACGTATTATGCTTTTTACAGCTATATTCGGATCAGACTCATTTTTTAAACGCATGACAAAGCCTTCTTTTTCACGGTTTCCCATTGAAAAAGGCACGATCACTCTTGACCCAACTATTACAGAATCTGCAAGCTGTTCCGGTATCTCATAATCGAACGGTCTGTCGACCGCATGTGAGCGCTGATCGATTATTACCTCAGCGTACATTATTCTCCGTCTGTTACGCTGCCAGCCTCCGGCTCATCACCGTTTTCTTTTTCAACCGCTGCCTGGGCATCAGCCAATACGGCGTCAAGTATTCCCGAATATTCTTCTTCACCGTCTTCCGCGGTGGGATCGTCAAACATCCCCGGCGCAGCGCCGTCCGATGCTTCCTCAGCTTCAGAGCTATGCTCGGAATGCTCTGTATGTTCAGAATGTTCTTCCGCAATCGCCTCATGCAGCATTGTAAGTGCCTCAATTTTTTCTTCCTCGTACTCCTTAGCTTTCTTTATGGCCTCGCTTCGAACGTAACCCACTACTCCGTTAGCTATCTCTTCAACAGCTTGAGAAACAGGTTTTTCTGAATGCGGATCGTATATAGCATCAGGATTATTTCTTTCCATCCCTATCATTCTTGCACGTTTCGCTACCACCGATACAAGAGTATATCTACTGTCTACACATCTGTCAAGCTCAGTTATACCGGGTTTTGTCATCATAATAAATTACCTCCAATATGCTCATACACGTTCAGCGGACGGTAATCTCCGGCACTCGAGCCGGGTTCAATACCACTTTAACTGAACGAACTGAAAATTTTATTAAAATCAATCGGGCAGGATTCCTCATCCAAGCTCGTTTATAAGCTCCTCTATCTTTCGCCGCTCTGCACGCTTTTCATTAAAATACTCTATCACACGGTCAACACATTCATCAAGTGAATCGTTAACTATATGGATATTGTACTTTTCCGCCTGCATGAGTTCCCATTTTGCCGCCTCAAGTCTTTTCTCTATCTCTTCAGTATCCTCTCTTCCACGGCTTACAAGCCTGTTCTTCAATTCAGCCATTGACGGCGGGATCAAAAACAAAAGAACAGCCTCCGGGAATTTGCTCTTTATCTGAAGCGCTCCCTGCGGCTCTATCTCCAGCAGCACATCTTTGCCCTCATTCAGCAGCTTTTCAACGGACGATCTCGGCGTTCCGTAATAATTATCACCATAAACGGCATATTCAAGCATTTCACCGTTTTCTATATTATGTTTAAACTCTTCAACAGAAACATAATGATACGTAACGCCGGGCGTCTCTCCTTCTCTGCACTCGCGCGTAGTCATAGATACTGAGAGCGATATATTATTGTCACGCTTTAAAAGCTCCGCGCACACTGTGCCTTTACCTGTACCGGACGGTCCGGAAAGCACAAACAAAATTCCCTTCATTTCTATTATTCCTCCTCAAATTCGCCGCTGCCCGGTTCATAATCACCATCAAGCCTAACAGCAAGTTTCTCAGGCATTATCGCGGATAATATCACATGCCTCGAGTCCATGACGACCACGGAGCGAGTTCTTCTGCCATATGTGGCATTTACCAAAAGCCCTTTATCCTCCGCTTCGCGTATCAGTCTCTTTACCGGAGCGCTGTCCGGGCTTATCACCGCAACAGCGCGCTCGGCGGAAACCATGTTGCCAAATCCTATATTGATAAGTCTCATACGCTCATTCCCTTCTGACTTATATAGGTCATTCTATGTTCTGCACCTGTTCGCGCAGTTTCTCTATCTCGCCCTTTAGCGTCACAACAAGCTTTGACACATCAAGATCCGATGCCTTTGAACCTATAGTGTTCACTTCTCTGTTTATCTCCTGTATCAAAAAGTCGAGCCGTCTGCCGGCCGGTCCGTCGCTGTTTAAGATCTCGATGAATTCCTCAAAATGGCTTCCAAGCCTGACCGTCTCCTCATTCACAGCAACTTTGTCAGCAAATATTGCCGCCTCTGTAAGGACTCTCGCCTCATCATATCCATGTTCGCCTAAAAGCTCTTTGAGTTTTGCACAAAGCTTTTCCTGATATTCGGCGACTGTTTCCGGCGAGCGCTCATCGATCTTTTCAACAAGAGTCCTCATGTACTCAACTCTCGCTTTCAGATCAGACTCTATCCTTCCTCCTTCGCGCTCCCTCATAGAAATGAACGCGTCAAGCGCCGGTTCCGCAGCGGATCTCACATCATTCCATAGCTGTTCTTCATCCTCACGCTTAGGCTCCGATCTGAATATGTCAGAAAACGCGGCGACACTTGAAACGGATATGTCATCGGAAAGCCCAAATTTGTCTCTCAGCTCACGCAAAGCCGATATGTAGTTTTCCGCCAGCTCAGTGTTCACCGATATGATCTTGTCCGCTTCTCCGCAGGATTCGATACCAACAAAAACATCCACTTTGCCGCGCGAGATACGCTCGCTCAGCAGCTGACGCAGACGCTCCTCAAGATATCCATACTGTCTCGGCACCTTGATATTATAATCGGAAAATCTATGGTTTACAGACTTGATCTCCACCGTGATCTTCTTTGTCCCGACGACAGCCTCGTTTCTGCCATAGCCGGTCATGCTTTTTAACATTGTAACTATCATTCCCTTTCCTTCAAAGACACGATACGCAAAAGCTATACCGTATATTGAAATACACTTTTGCACATTATTTTTTAGTATATCATATTTTGAAAAATAATTCAAGTACGATTTTATGAATTTTACATTGTGTGCGCTAAAAATATTGCTTTTTTATGATAACCATGATAGAATATAAAAAAAGATCATACATTACAATAAATCAACGGAGGAGATCATGAACAAGTATATACCTTTAAAGGAAAAAGACATAAAAATACACGGCCGAACATCATCCGCATTTCCTATCACACTGTTCTGGACAGGCAGCGGTATAGAATTCATAACTGACGCGACTGAAGTTTATATAGAACTTGAAAGCGGTTTTTCGGTCTGTGAGCAATGGATCCGCATCGAAGTAAACGGTCATTCATCCATACGCACCCCGCTTGCGAGCGGAATGACCGAGCTATGTGTGTTTCGAGGCATGGAGAAGAGGACCGAAAAGCGCATCAGACTTATAAAAGAAGTACAGCCGATGGGCGCGGATCCGAACTCATATCTACGGATACACGCTGTGAAAGCTGACGGAAAACTCGTTCCTTTCCCCGACAAGCCATTCCTCATTGAATTCATCGGTGACAGCATAACCTCGGGCGAGGGGCTCGGCGGTGATCCATCCATTAACGAGTTTGTACCCTCTATATTTTCCACGGAAGGTCACTACGCTTTTGAGACCGCAAAGGCTGTAAATGCCGATCTGAGGATCATATCTCAAAGCGGATGGGGCGTTTACTCGTCATGGGACAATAATCTTACACACACGCTGCCGAAAATATATCCATATGTCTGCGGAGCGCAAATAGGCGGTATCGCAGCAAAATTAGGCTCATGTGATCTGCACCGGTTCATTGACCGCGTTCCTGACATTATCGTAGTAAATCTCGGCACTAACGATTCTTTCGCGTTTGACTCGCCGGCTTGGACCGATCCTCAAACAGGCACTACATACAAACAGCGAAAAAAAGCAGACGGATCTCTTGATCCCGACGATACAGAGAAAATAGCAGCGGCTGTTCGCGCATTTTTAAAGCAGCTTAGAAACATTTACAAAGATACATATATCATATGGGCATACGGCATGATAGGACGCAGTCTCGAGACCTGCATACGCAACGCCGTAACAGAATATGCTGCATATACAAATGACAGTCGAATACTGTTCACTCTTCTGCCCGATACGCGTCCGGATCAGATCGCCGCTAATAATCATCCGGGGAAAAGCGCTCACGCCGAATCAGCCAAAACTCTTGTGAAAGTAATAAAAAGTATCATATAACAAGATCATAAAAATACGGGGCTGCTGAATTTTTCGCAGAACACATAAAGCTTGACTAACGTATGCTTCGAGCAAGTTTTTGCAAACAAAGCCTTGATCTCGTCCGTTCTGCACCTGAATTCAAGCAGCCCCTAAGATGCGGTTAAATCTCTGATGCTATCAAATATATCCCTTTTCCACTTTTATTTCCGTCTCATACCCGGTTTTTTTCTCTACAGTATCCTTTATAAGCGTATAAAGCTCCGCATCATCCTTTGACATACCAAACGGAACAAGCGCGTCAAAAACAAGTTTCTTATCTCCATCGCTGTCTGTGATCCTAAAATCGTGTATGGTTATTCTTTGATCAATTGTTTTTACCACTTCTGCGATCTCCGATCTTAGCCGCTGTGTTTCCGCGTCATTTACAACCGGATCCATGTGTATCGTTGCGGTACAGCCAAGCTCCTCTTCAAGATCCCGCTCTGCCGCGTCAACATCATCGTGCAGCGCAAGCAGATCTCCGTCTGCCGGGACCTCAGCATGAAGCGTTACCATAACGCATTCCGGGCCGTAATTATGTACAACTATATCATGTACTCCTGTAACGGCGCCATGCGAAAGCACTATTCTTCTCACACTGTCAACAAATTCCTCACTCGGCTTTTGTCCAAGCAGCGGGCTTGCTGTCTCATACGCCGCGCGGCATCCCGTATATATTATAAAAAGACCGACTGCCGCACCGCCCCAGCCATCTATAATTACCCCGGTATAATATGAAACTATGGAGGATATTAGCACGACCGTCGTTGCAGCCACATCACTTAAACTATCCGCCGATGCCGCGCTCATAGATACCGATCCTATTTTACCGCCTATCACTCTGTTATAAAGAAACATGAATAACTTTACAGCTATCGACACTAAAAGTATCACAGCTGTGACCGCGGAAAAAGTCACTTGTTCAGGCTCGGCGATCTTTTCAATACCCGTCTGAGTCAGCTCCACACCCATCAATATTATCAGCATGGACACCACAAGTCCGGCAACATATTCCATTCTTCCATGTCCAAACGGATGATAGCTATCTGCTTTCTGCCCGGCCAGTTTAAATCCAAGCATCGACACGACCGATGACCCCGCATCGGAAAGATTGTTGAATGCGTCTGCCGTTACGGCTACCGAACCGCTCACGGTCCCTGCGAAAAGCTTTCCCGCAAACAAGGCCACATTGAGCAATATACCCAACGCTCCGCACGCTATCCCGCAGACGCGTCTTTCATCCGCCCCGAGATCAGCCGGACTGCTGCTTTTTAAAACTTTTTTTATAAGACTCATACTAATTATCTCCTTCTCAGATGAGTAAAAAAGAAGACGCCGGCTTCGCGCACGAAGCAGACGTCCACAATGTTTACATCTGTTTAAATGTCACGGTTATCGTCGTCCCCTCGCCAAGTTTGCTTTTTACATTTATATCCGCGCCATGAACCATTGCCACATGTTTTACAATCGACAATCCCAAACCTGTTCCTCCCACTGTCTTTGAATGACTCTTATCCACCCTGTAAAAACGCTCAAATATTCTATCAATATCTTCTTCAGCTATTCCTATACCTGTATCTGATACAGACAAATCTATTCCCCCGGGGGATCTGCCTACATATATGTCTATTCTTCCGCCTTGCTTGTTATATTTTATTGCATTATCGATTATATTATACGCCAATTCTCCTATAAGTGTGCGTGTACCACTAATCACACTTTCATCTCCACTGTAATAAACCTGAATATCTCTCTTTGCGATCTGTGGTTCAAGATGACTGAGAGTGTCTGTAACAACTTCGTTCAGGTCAATATTCTCAGGCTGCGCTACCCCGCTTGTTTCATCAAGATTGGAAAGACGTATAATATCGTTGATAAGAAGTATAAGCCGCTCCGCCTCGCGTTCTATTTTAAGCCCAAACATATTTACATCCTCCGGCTTTGCCATACCGTTTGTTATCATCTGAGCATATCCGGATATACTCGTAAGCGGGGTCTTAAGCTCATGCGATACATTTGCCGAAAATTCACGCCGTATAGTCTCTGTCTTTTCCTTTTCTTTATTTTCCTCCTCAATGCGCTTAAAAAACGGAAGCAATTCATCATATATCGTACTTCCCTCTATATTATTTATGTCTATATCATAAATTGGTCTCATTATGCGCGCTGTGATATGACGAGTAACGCCGCCTGTAACAGCAACTATAAGCGCCATAAGAAGTATGCCTGCAGGGATCAATATCAAAAAAGTTTCAAGCATGACTGTCGATGGCTTTGAACATCGGAGTATCGAGCCATCCTCCAACTTTACGGCATAGTAATATATCTGCTCTCCTACAGTCTCCGAGCTTCGATGCGATTCTCCTTCTCCCGATTCCACAGCATCCTGTACCTCAGGTCTTGCAAGATGGTTTTCAAGATTTTTCGCACTTACGTCACTGTCATATAAAACAGTGCCGTCAGCAGCTATATATGTGACTCGCTCATCATTATCACTTCCATACATGGAATGAAGGAACTCCAGTCTGTAACCACCGTCATTCAGCATATTCATATATGAAGCAGCATGTCTTGTATCGGTATTCAGATCGCTGCTGACTCTCGATCCAAACAACACAAAAACTATTATGACCATTGCAAATACCGCGGCAGCAGCCGATATAGCAACGCATAAAAACACGCTTTTAAAAATAGTGTTCTTTATCGATCCGGATTTTTTATTTTTGCTGCCTTGCGCAAAGGCATCAGCCATATTAAACATACATAACCTCCCAAACTGCAACATCTTTAATTTTTACAGGTCACATTCATATATCACACACATTCACGCAGACCTGCAAAGCCGATATTACTGCAGGGGACTTTTCACTGATGCACTTATGAATTTTAGAGCATAAAGCTTCCTAAACTCTTCATATGTCTTTTTATACTCTGCTGATGCACGACGTTTTTCGTGAGCTTCAGAGTGCAGCTGATATGTTGAATCATTCATCTGAATGACAAAAGCCGCTGTATTTTTACAATGGTAGCTTATCTTTTCAAAAGCCGCTATATAATCCGTAAACAATATTCCCACCTCAACGGTGCACATACCGTTCTGCATTCTTGATATATGTCTTTTCTTCAACTCTTCGCAGAGCGTGTCTATAACATCGAAAAGAGGTTCTACCGTAAAAGCTTTTACTACATCATTATCAACAAACACAGATATTGTCCTGTCCATAATATCTCTTACTGCAGTTATAAGCATATCCAATTCAGCCGAAGCCTGCTCTGAAAAAACATATCCCTTACCTGATTTAGTTCTTGACGCATAAAGTATATTAGTCTCATAATCCGTCATCTGTTCAAACTCACTTATGGCGTGAAGGAGCATAGTTACCATACGTGACTGATGAACTCCGGTTGTCCTCGCTGAAAGCCTTACAAGGTATTTGCTCAGCACATCTTCATAATTATCAAGCTGTGTTTCATTCTCAATTATTGCGTTATCCGTTTTTTCTGTGAGATCATTCATAGATTCGACTGCCAGATCCAATGTTTCACGCGCTATATATGCCATATTAGAAGTAAGCGAAGCACTTTGATCCAACGCATACTGCGGATTCTGGAAATACTTTTCGTCAAGAATCGAGAACATATCTGTTTTATCACCGTCTTTTATAGTCCATTTTGCAAGCTTTTCAAGCAAATTAGTAAACGGCAAGAATAAAGCCGTAGTCATCAAGTTGAAAAGAGTATGAACTATCGCAATATTGAGCGGTGTCACGGTATCGTTTAAAAACGAAAAATCTACAAATGCATTTACTATATAGAAAAGCGAAAGGAATACTATCGTACCTATAACGTTAAAATACAAATGCACAGCAGCAGCTCTTTTTGCATTCTTGCTTGTACCTATAGCTGAAAGTATAACCGTTATACATGTTCCTATGTTCTGTCCGAGGATTATCGGTATCGCCGATCCGAATGTTATCGCGCCTGTGGCAGACAAAGCCTGTAAAATCCCCACAGATGCCGATGATGACTGGATAATGGCAGTCAATATCATGCCTGCAAGCACTCCCAATATCGGATTTTCAAACATAACGAGTATATTAGTAAATTCCGGAACGTCTTTTAGAGGCTCCACCGCTGCCGACATGGTAGACATACCAAACATAAGCACGGTAAAACCAAGCATTATGTTCGCGATATTCTTCTTCTTGTTTGATTTCGACATCATTATGATCGCGACACCTATGATAGCAAGTATCGGAGTAAAGTTTTCCGGCTTACATAGATTTACCCATACACTGTCACCCTGTATCCCGGAAAGGCTCAGTATCCACGCCGTTACGGTGGTGCCGATATTAGCTCCCATGGTTATACCGATCGCCTGACTGAGCTTCATGATACCCGAATTCACAAATCCGACCACCATTACCGTCGTAGCAGATGACGACTGGATAACTCCGGTCACAGCCGCTCCCAATATAACTCCCTTTATCGGACTTGACGTAAGTCTTTCAAGTATACGTTCAAGTTTTCCTCCTCCAAGTTTCTCAAGCCCGCTGCCCATTATTTCCATACCATAAAGGAACAACGCAAGCCCGCCTATCAAGCTCAGCACATTAAAAATAGTCATTTGTAAGAAATCCCCTTCAGTATTTATTTTTGAATGTGCATTATCCTCAAAAAGCAATCATCAATCTAACTAAATAACAATCAGCCGAGACTCTTCACACAAATTTGTAGCCGACATTTCGAACAGTCTCGATATACTTACTCTTATCGCCAAGCTTGTGGCGAAGGCTGCCTATATGTACGTCAAGGGTCCTTGTTTCGCCTTCGAAATCAAAGCCCCAGATCTTTCGCAGCAGAAACTCACGGTTTATGACCTGGCCTTGTTTCTCTGTAAGACAATTTAAAAGCTCGAATTCCTTATATGTAAGCTGGACCTCCTCACCGTCTATCGTTACTTTTCTGCTGAGAAGATCTATAACTATACCATGATAATCCTGAGCGCGTATTTCCTCGCGCTCTGAACGCCTTAATACAGCCTTGATCCTCGAGATAAGCTCTAAGACAGAAAATGGCTTGGTTATGTAATCATCAGCTCCAAGATTAAGACCCTTTACCTTGTCCATTTCACCGTTCTTTGCCGTAAGAAGTATTACAGGCAAATATTTTGTAGCCGAACTGTTCCTGAGATCACTTAGTATCTCGATACCGTCCTTATCCGGGAGCATTATATCCAACAGCACCAATGAAGGCTGCTTAACGCCAAGCTCCTTTTCGAATTCTGCCGCATTCGAGAATTCTTTGACTTCAAAACCGGATGTCTTGACCGCATACGAAATAAGTTCTCTGATCCCGTCATCATCTTCAACGCAATAAATCGTCTGCATAAAAATCCTCCATATAACAAACCGAGAGTTCCCGATCCACTCCGTATTTTCACAAAAAAGTCTTCGGAAAGTGTGCCGAAACACCCACATCGTCTGATTTTGTACCTATATATTATATAATAGAAAATTATCTTTCGCAAGTATGTAGTTGTTTATTTTACATAAACTTTACACAGATCCGTTAAAAATCGACAGTATCTTTATAGATCCTGCATATTACAAACAAAGACAGCGTCACGCGTGTAAATCAATTGTTTCCAATGTAAATTAAATTTTACATTCTTCAAGAAAATCAGATACACGTCTGTATAAATAGGGTAGACGGAGGGCGGTAGCCCTCCACCTCCCGTTGCACCGTACGTACGGGTCTCGTATACGGCGCTACACAACTGT
>CAJFNT010000007.1 GCA_904395315.1 uncultured Clostridia bacterium | reverse complement strand
TGTAACTGGGGCAGGACGAATGCCCTGCCCTGAAAAAATATAATTTTACCACAGGAGCTTAATTTACAGAAAAAATTTCGCACGCCCGTTTCTGTACCTTACAAAACACACAATGTGTCAAAATACCTCACATTTTCGCATTTTTAGTCAGAGTCAAGCCGCACCCCTCCGGTTATCAGTTTGATCAGATGAGAAGACGCCCTTTCCATATCCGTATACTTTCGTCTGTGCAGCCCCATAATAAAACCCTCAATCCCAAACGAATAAAAATCAAGCGTCATATCAAGCTCTGCACCCGACATGTTTGACATCTTCTGCGGATCAGCGATTTTTTTCAAAAACGTCCTGGCTGTGTTTATAATTATCTGCTGGACCGTTTCAAGCTCCTTTGTATTCGCCAACCTGGTTATAAGCTCTTGTTTTTCATATACACTTTCCAAGAGTTTTTTTGCTGATTCTTCCATGGTTGCATCTTTAGAGATACCCGCTATTATCCTTTGACATTCCCTCTGCATGATCCATTCGATCAGATTAAAAATATCACTGAAATGATAATAAAATGGCTGCCTTGTGATCCCACATTTTTCCACAATATCCTTCACCGTTATCTTGTCTATGCTCTTTTTCCGTACCAATTCAAGAAATATATCAGCTATTTGATCCTTTAGATTCATAACACCTTACCTCAACAAACAATTTCATAATAAACCTTACATTTTTAAATAAGTATAACACATATGAGTGGTTCAGTCAATAAATAAAGCACTGATATTTACGGGTTCATTCAAAACGCTCATTCAAAACTGCTCATTCAAAACCGCGTGAAAATTCCGCGCAGATATTGACTTTTTCGGCGATACGTGGTAAAATGTCGATATAAAGGTATATTAATCACGACCGGAGGCAGGATATCATGAAATTTGACTACAGATTGGGAACCGAAGCAACGTTTTTCGACTGGGAACAGGAAGGCTGCGATAAGGCGAAGGCGATCCTAAAGGCTCTTGAAAAAAGCTCCGATGACGGCGCCGAAGATGAAACTTCAAAAAAGCCGTTGAAATAAACATGTAACCGTCCCGCGGCATAAGCCGCATAGAAAGCGCCGCATATCTCCGTTTATCGGTATATGCGGCGCTGTTTTTATTGCTTGTAATAACTGAGAAAATCTCCGAGCTTTGTCATCGCTTCACTGAGCACTTCTACCCTCGGCAGGTATACCACACGGAAATGATCGGGCTGATCCCAGTTGAAGCCGCCTCCGTGGATAATGAGTATCTTCTTGTCACGAAGAAGGTCAAGAGCAAATTTCTCATCATCGGTTATATTGAACTTCTTCACATCTATCTTCGGGAACACATAAAACGCCGCCTTAGGCTTTACAACGCTTATTCCCGGTATATCATTGAGCGCCTTATATACAAACTCGCGCTGCTCGTATACCCTGCCGCCCGGCACGATGTAATTCCTAACGCTCTGATGTCCGCCAAGCGCCGTCTGAACTATCGCCTGCGCCGGGACGTTCGAGCAAAGCCTCATGTTTGAGAGCATATTGAGACCCTCTATATAATCCTTTGCTATCGCCTTGTTGCCGCTCAGGACCATCCAACCTATTCTGAATCCCGCGATCATATGCGACTTTGAAAGTCCGCTGAACGTCACACAGAAAAGATCCGGCGCAAGCGACGCTATCGAAACATGCTCCTCACCGTCCATTACGAGACGGTCATAGATCTCATCCGAGAATATTATAAGCTGATGCTCGCGCGCGAGCTTCACGATCTCCATGAGCACCTCCTTCGGGTAGAGCGCTCCTGTCGGATTATTCGGGTTTATTATAACTATCGCCTTTGTCCTGTCCGTTATTTTTCTTTTCATATCCTCAATATCAGGATACCACTCCGATGCCTCATCGCAGATGTAATGCACAGCCCTACCTCCCGAAAGCGTCACGCACGCCGTCCAGAGCGGATAGTCCGGCGACGGCACAAGCACCTCGTCACCGTTGTTGAGAAGCGCCGACATGCTCAAGTTTATCAGCTCGCTAACTCCGTTTCCGGTGTAAATATCATCGATAGAAACATTGGGTATATTTTTGTTCTGCGCATACTGCATTATCGCCTTGCGCGCCGAGAAAAGTCCCTTCGCATCCGAATATCCCTCACACTCGGTGAGCTGACTGCTCATATCATATATTATCTCATCCGGCGTTCTGAACCCGAACGGCGCAGGATTTCCGATATTGAGCTTCAGCACCTGTGTTCCGGCGCGTTCCATCCTCGAAGCCTCGTCCACTACCGGACCTCTTACATCATATAAAACATTGTCAAGCTTTGTTGACTTACTGAAATTCCGCATTTTTGATCTTCCTCCAAATCCATCGGCATCAATGCCTTTAAGTTCAATTTTCGCCTCGGCATCATCTCTGCATGCGAGCCAATCCGTATCCACACCGAGAGTCACCGCCAAAAAGTTCAATATATTCTCTCTCGGGAACGTTTTCCCACTGATATACTGACTCATCTGACTCTTTCCGAGTTTAACGCCTTTATCCGCCGCAACTCGTATCACATCGACCTGTTTTACGCTTTTATTTCTCATTGCGCAAGCAAGCCGTTCCGCAAAATTTTCTGCTGACATCATTCCCACCTTTCCGCCGGAAAGCAAAAGTTCAATTCATTCTTTGCATTAGTTCAATTTTGGTTCAATTTATAAAGTATTATAGCACCGTAAATCATATTTGTCAAGCATATTTCTTTAAAAAGTTTATTTTTATGATCATATATCATATAAAAACAAGTCTTGACGTCCACAGGCTGAGATGATATAATATATAAAAACATCAGAAAACGCCTGATGTATTTTTATATTGAGAAAAATACATTAAAGCTTAAATACAGTAACGAGTATCCTCGCCGCTTTATTTACGAAAGGAGCTCTGCCATGGCAAAGCTTATTGAAAAGACAGACATAGCACCCGCATGGGCGGCGCATTTCTGCGGTGCGCCCATACTGCTTACATTGCAAAACACACATATCATCGCATTCTACGACGATACACTGCACCTCGCTGTTGCCGTGATAAAAGACGGCACAGTGGAATTGCGCCATACAGATATAAAAAGCGACTGGAACACCGGATCGCACCACGCCATCGCTCTCGGCATCGACAGGCGCAGTCGTATCCACGTATGCGCGGCAATGCATGCGGAACCTTTAAGATATATGATCTCAGGCGAAGGTCTCAATATCGGAATATTAGAACATGTCGACTCGATGACCGGTTCTGATGAGGACAGTGTCACATATCCGCAATTCTTCAATGACTGTTCCGGCAGGCTGTGTTTTACATACCGAAGCGGAGTAAGCGGCAGCGGTGATCAAATAATAAATATCTGGAATGACACAACCGAGAGATGGGAACGGCTTCCGCAGCTTACCGATGGTTCCGTTTATCCCGGAGGAGCAAGCGCGTATTTTCATAACAGCCGCCCGATAGCATGCCCTGACGGATATATGCGTGCAGAGTTCATGTGGCGCGCAGACGCGCGCGCTGAGACCTGTTTTGATCTCTGCTGCATACGCTCCAAAGACATGGTAAATTGGGAAACTGAAAGCGGAGAGCCCGTGTCTCTGCCGGTAACTCCGTACACAAAGAGTGTTACGGCAGATCCTGTCCCGCAGCAGTCCGGACTTACGAATATGATACACGCGCTCGGCTTTGACGCCGCCGGACGTCCCGTTATTACCTACCACAAATATGACGGCGAAAAAAGCGCGCTCTTCAATGCGCGCTTCAAAAACGGAGTATGGGAAATATCAAAAGCAGCGGAACCGCTGCCTGAGAAATGGGAGTTTTCAGGTGTCGGTGCAATACCGCATCCTTTTGAGATCTCAGCTATGTACAGCAACGGCCCTGACACGGCGATAAATGTATTTCACAGAGGTATCTGCTCAAAGATCCTCTTTGACTCTGAAACACTTATTCCGTCCGGCACGGAGATCGTTCATTCTCCATGGGGCGAAGCCGCGGCGGCCGAGGACAGCCGCACAACCGTCGACTGGATACAAGGCCGATCTGACACTCCCGGCAAAACATATTTCCTGCGCTGGGAGCACGGCGCAAACAATCGTGACAGAGAACCGGAACCTCCTCTGCCAGAGCCGTGTATGCTCGCTCTATATGAATTTGATGGCTGCATACACTGGCTTGCCGAAGCGCACTGAGCGGCTTTCGTCAAAATAAAACAATCAATCAAGCATTAACATTCATTAATAGATCCATGATGTCACGGTCTGCGCATATGTAGACCGTGATATTTTTTATAAAAAAAAACAGATACAACGTTGCCGCATTAATACTACAATTAATTTCTCACCAATTTACCAATTATTTTCAATCGATAGTATATCAAAACCCTCAATATTCCACGGCAACATCAATGAATCTCGATCCCGTTCCGTATAAGCCCGATCCGAATGCCCCACAAAAGTCTAAAAATAGTATGTAAATATGAAGAGTCTCATTTAGGGAATTATTCTGACAAATTATGAACAGATAAAGCAAAATATCTTTTGCGCCCCGTCGCTGCATAAATCCGGGCTTGACTAATACATACGAAATATGGTATAATAACAGTAATCGATGTGGCAAAGCTGATCGCTTTGCTCCTAACGCAGAAAACCCCGTACGGGATAATGAAACAAGTTCGTTTACGATACAGAAACAGATCCGTCATCCATGTGCAGCGTTGGACGGCTTTTTCGCTCGCACAACCGGGTGATATCCGTGGATGAACACTTATAACATCATAAGGAGGATTTTAATGGCAAAAACTAAAAAACTGAAAATCATACCGATAGGAGGTCTGGACGAGATCGGAAAAAATCTGACCGCTTTCGAATACGGAAACGAGATGATCATAGTCGACTGCGGCATGGCATTCCCGGATGACGATATGCCCGGAGTAGATATGGTCATAAACGACATAACATATCTTGTGCGCAACAGTCAGAAGATACTCGGCATATTCCTGACACATGGTCATGAGGACCATATAGGCGGACTGCCGTATTTCTTGAAAGAAATAAATGTTCCCGTATACGGCACAAGACTGACTCTTGGTCTTGTAGAACACAAGCTCAAGGAACACAATATACTTTCCAAAGTAAAGCTCGTGCGCACGCGCGCAGGTCAGACAGTGGAGGCTGGCAAGAATTTCGCTGTTGAATTTATTGCGACAAACCATTCGATAGCCGATTCAGTGGCAATGGCTATAAAAACACCTGTCGGCACAGTCGTGCATATGGGTGACTGGAAAATAGACTCTACCCCGATAGTCGGCGGCATGATAGATCTTGCGAGATTCGGCGAACTCGGCAAAGAAGGCGTATTGGCGCTTATGTCGGACTCGACCAATGTTGAACGCGCTGGTTACGCAATGAGCGAAAGAACAGTTGGCGAAAAATTTGAACAGATCTTTAAAGACTGCAATAAACGTATAATAGTTGCGACTTTCGCATCAAATGTGCATCGAGTGCAGCAGATAATAGATGCCGCGGCAAAAAACGGAAGAAAAGTAGCCGTTTCCGGCAGAAGCATGGAAAATATCGTGGAGATATCAATACTTCTGGGATACATGAAAGTACCGGAAGGCACGCTTATAAATATTGATAATATCAAAAAATATCGTCCAAGCCAGATAGTAATAATCACGACAGGATCGCAAGGAGAACCGATGAGCGCGCTCACCAGGATGGCATACTCGGATCACCGCAAGGTTGAAGTCACCAAAGATGATCTTATAGTAATATCCGCCTCGCCTATCCCCGGAAATGAAAAATCTGTCTCGAATGTAATAAATGAATTGTTTAAGATCGGAGCAGAGGTCATATACAAATCATTGATGGATGTCCATGTTTCCGGACACGCTTGCCGTGAGGAGCTAAAGCTCATGATATCACTCATAAAGCCAAAATTCTTCATACCTGTACACGGCGAACACCGACATCTTGTGTTGCATGAGTCGCTTGCGGAAAGCGTTGGGATCCCACCCGAACGATGCTTTGTGCTAAGTAATGGATCCGTCCTGGAAATAGATGCAAATTCCGCAAAAGTAACCGGTTCGGTCCCGGCAGGCCAAGTCCTCGTCGATGGACTTGGCGTTGGAGATGTAGGAAATATTGTTCTCCGCGACAGAAAGCACCTTGCGCAGGACGGTCTTATAATCGTGGTTGCCGCAATATCTCAGGATACACATAAAATGGTATCGAAACCTGACGTTATCTCACGTGGATTTGTATATGTCCGCGAAGCAGAACGCCTCATAGAAGGCATACGCGACGTTTCTGCTGATGCCGTGGAAACATGCACGGAAAAACGCACGGTAGACTGGGCTATGATGAAGAATAATATCAAGAGTAGCGTTGCAAAGTTCATCTATGATAAGACAAAGCGTAATCCAATGATACTGCCAATAATTGAAGAGGTATAAATAGGGTAGACGGAGGGCGGTAGCCCTCCACCTCCCGTTGCACCGTACGTACGGGTCTCGTATACGGCGCTACACAACTGT
>CAJFNT010000006.1 GCA_904395315.1 uncultured Clostridia bacterium | reverse complement strand
TACGGGAGATAATAGAATTATCAAGCTCACAATAGGAGATAGAAATCTGACAGTTAATAATGAAGTGACGGAAATGGATACAGCGGCACAAATTGTAAATAATAGAACATATATACCAGTGAGATTTGTAGCTGAAGCATTAGGATATGAAGTTAACTATAGCGCAACTGTTACCGGTTGGACTATAAATGCGAATGGGGAATATGTTCTTTTTACTGAACAAGGAACGTATGATGAAATAAAAGACAAACATTAAGGCTCTATACTTGTAAATATAATATGATGTTTTGGGAGATTGATATAGAAAAATAGAGTATGCCGGAAATGCTGCTGGCATACTCTATTTTGTCTAAAAGGATTCTGCAGTTCAACACGAATAATTGATACAGGCCGGGGAGCATGGCTCCCTCGTTTTTGAGTTTGGATTGTTTTGCTCAATGCCATGCGGATGTTTGTTTTGCGATACGATGTTGCTTTCAAGGCTGCTCAAGCGTAAAGAAATTTTTACGTATATAGTTAAAGATATGTGGACATATAGAGAGACATATAGTATAATAAATACATTGAAGACGATTTGGAGATCGCTATATTAATGTTTATTTAATTGAAAGGGAATCGTATATGGAAACACCTATAGGAAAAAGCATGTTTTTTCATCATGGATGGCGCTTTCTGCGCGCGGACGCGTTTCCGATGAAAGATGCTTTGAATAAGCACAGAGATAAAAACGGAAAGCTTTTTTATATGCCCGGCTATGATGATTCGATGTGGGAGAGAGTGACGCTCCCGCACACGTTTAATGATTCGGATCTTTTCCGTGACAGGATAATGGATGCCGGCAGCGGACAGGCGAGGACCGCAGCATTTTACAGGAATAGTTTTACGGTGCCGGATGAACGCCGCGGACAAAAGGTACTTATAGAGTTTGAGGGGATGCGCCAGACGTGCTATCTCTATGTGAACGGCGAGCTTGCCGGTTATTATGAGGCGGGCGTTTCTCCGTTTGGATTTGATATAACAAAATATATAAACTATGGTGAGAAGAATCTCATTGCTGTCGCAACAGACAATACGGCAACACGAAATATAGATTTCTGTATTGCGGAAACGCCAAACAAAAAGGATGTTGAACCCGGTTCGTACCTTTTTGCGCAGGACGGAGAGGTGGACGAGGCTCACAGGGGCGTAGGATTTTTTTGGAACTGCAATGACTTTAATCCATCTGTGGGAGGCATATCAAAACCGGTGAAGCTGCATTTTAAGCCATCGGTGCACCTTACGCTCCCGCTTTACAGCAATCTCAGATCAAAAGGGACATATATTTACGGGACTGAATATGATCTTAAAAACAGTACCGCAAGGATCACAGCTGAGGTCGAGGTGAGGAATGAAAGCGAAAAGCCCGCGGAGATAAAGGCGGAAATAGTCGTGAGAGATCATGAGGGACAGATGATCGGGCGGTTTGCCTCTGAAGACGCGGAAGCTGAAGCAAAGGGGGAAATAGGATCGCCGTTGTCTATTGTGCCTGATGATGCGTATATCGAAAAATATTTTCCTGACGGCAGAAGATCATATGTCCCCGTGGAGGATGAGGACGCTGTGCGCGGGACTGAATCGGATCCCGTGGGAGCGGTAACGCTGAAAGCTGTGTCTGAGCCGATAAAGCTCAGGCTGTGGAATATAGATGATCCGTATCTTTATCGAATTGAAGTGGTGCTTTACCGTGACGGTAAGCTCTGCGACAGAACGGAGATCGAGACAGGGTTCCGTGACACCGGTTACAGCCGTGATACGGGATTGACTTTAAACGGAGCACCTGTATGGCTTAGAGGATACGCGCAGAGGGCTGCAAATGAATGGGCGGCAATAGGCGCCGCGCCGGAATGGCTGAAAGATTTTGATATGATGCTCTTGCGCGAGAGCAATGCGAATCATATAAGATGGATGCATGTCGCAGCGTCTCCGTCGGACATACGAGCGGCTGACCGCCACGGCGTGGTATGCACTCAGCCTGCGGGTGACAAGGAGCATGAAAACTTCGGAAGGCAGTGGGATCAGCGTGTTGAGCTGATGCGGGACATAATCATTGCGTTCAGAAACAATCCATCGATAATTTTCTGGGAAGCCGGGAATAACTCGATAAATAAAAAACATATGCGAGAGATGCGGTTCTTGAAAGAAAAACTCGATCCTCACGGCGGTAGATTCATGGGTTGCAGGACACTCAATACGGAAGACGTCATAAATGAGTCCGAGTACGTTGGAACAATGCTGAACAGGCATGCTGCCGGATTTACAGCTGAGCATGGGCCTGTTACGGAAACTGAGTATTTAAGGGAAGAAGCGCCGCGCCGCATATGGGACGATTATTCACCGCCGGATTTTGATTACCGCTCAAAGTGGCTCGGAAAAGGCGGACTTAAGCAGCCCGGACTGGATTATTATGATCTCACATCGGAGGATCTCGCACTTGCGTCGGCAAGAGGATATAGTGAATTTTTTAACGATAGGATAGGCGGCGCGTCGGGAAAAGACCTGTACACGGCATGCGCGGCGTTGTGCTGGACCGATTCCGCCCAGCATGGCAGGCAGGCGCACAGCGAAAACGCGAGAATGAGCGGACGGGTAGATCCTGCGCGTGTAAAGAAACAGAGCTTTGATGTGTTTCGGGTAATGCAGTCGCCGGAGCCGGCTGTGAAAATATTCGGGCACTGGAATTATCCGTCCGACAGCGAAGAGAATTATAATTATCATGAGAAACGGTTTAACGGAAGCTTTTGGGAGGATACAGGCAGGATGCTTCGCCGAGATCCGCGTCACAAAACCGTATATGTTTTCGGGAGCTACAGTATAAAAAGTGTGGAATTGTTTGTGAACGGAAAAAGCAAAGGGATATGTGAAAAGCCGTCAGATACATTTGTATTCGCTTTTAAGGACATAGACATTACAGAAAACGGCAGTATAGAGGCGGTAGGATACAGTTATGACGGATCCTCAGTGCGTGATGTGATCGTAACAGCCGGCGAGCCTGCAAATATTGAGCTGTCCGTGCATACAGCTCCGGGAGGGGCAGCCGCGGACGGCGGAGATATAATAGCTGTGGATATGGCAGTCAAGGATGCTGACGGACGGATCTGCCCGCTGTGTTATGACAGGATAGAGCTCGCAGTTTCCGGTGAGGGGATCCTGCTGGGCGGATATAACAGCGGAAAATTTAACGGGCCCGACAGGAATGACAGTGTTATACATAAGCCTTATGTTTTTGCCGAATGCGGAACGAACAGAGTTTTTATAAGAACGACGGAAAAAGCCGGGGAGGTGACGCTGTCGGCGAGAATGGGTGATATATCATCTTCCGTGAGCTTTGTGACGCGTGAGGTCCCGCTTTCGGCGCTCACCGAGCGTGAGCAGCCTGCAATATATGAGCAATATGCTGAGATCCCGCGCGCGGACAGACGTGAATTTGCGCCGATCCCGGAGGCGGATGCGGTGAAGTATACGCCGGAAACGCGCCCGTATTGCAAGATACTTGTTGACGGGCAGGAACCTGATACGCGCGGTGTCAGAAGTGAGAATAAAAACGGAAGCGTTTGGGGAGCTGTCACCTGTATATTGGGAAGGCTCAAACAGCACTGCGGGGACAGGTTCGAATATAATTTTGACGGTAATACGCTGACGCTGAAAAGCGGAGGCAGGACAGTGAACGCCGAAGTGGGCAGGACACATCTTATAGCGGACGGCAACGAGAACCTTATGGACGGAGCGCCGTATGTGACGCCGGAGGGGATACTGGTGATGGAGGTAAATGCTATAGTACCGTATATCACAGGCGTAACAGCATGGTTCGACGATAAGATAGGAGTTCTCAGAGTCGAGACCGGCGCATGAGTCACAGCCTCAGTGAATATGAGAAATACGGCACTTCGGCTTAGGTGGGGTGCCGTTGTTTGTAGGCGTAAAATTTTGGTTGCAGTGCGTGCGGGAATGTGGTATAATTAAGATATGAATGTTTGGTCGAAATAAGTGGAGCGACAGCGCATGCAGGTAATATCGGATATAAGCGTACCATTGAATGAGGATACATATTCGGCAAAAGTTATGATTTGGGATGACTTGAACGTCATGAGATCTCTGTGCAGTGCAGTCGAGGTCGATGCTGCGCAGTACTGAATAGGTCGAGTATGCCTGTAAATATAAAATATGGTGCGTGAAAGGATGATATGGATTATGAATAAGGCTTTAGGTTTATTTACAGTGGCAATGGCAATGGCGGTGCCAATGCTCACGGCAAATGCCGCGGATCGGGCGAACGGCGTGCCGGATGTCTATGTTAACGGTCAAATGGTGATGTTCAGCGAGAAGCCCGCTCAGATAGTGGGTTAGGGCTATACTCTTGTCACGGCGAGAGGTGTTTTGGAGAACTTGGGCTATGATGTAAATGTAATGAAGATGCGCGGACTGTTGATATAACTTCCGGCACTGGTGAAAAGACGGTGATGCTTACGATCGACAGCGATATTATGACGGTAATCGCAAACGGTGATCCCGGCAGTAAAGAGGAGATCACAATGGATATACCAGCACAGATAATCAATGACAGGACCATGATCCCGTTACGAGCGATATCGGAGGCGTTCGGCTGCAATGTGAAGTGGGATGACGCTCTGTATATAGAGGTGAAGGATATTACAATGTACGGCATCACATCTATGTAGGACTATGAAATGATTTTGCATGGCTATTACACGGCTGTAAGCAGAGTTTCGGTGATCTGTGTGCAGGTGATTATTTTAGACTGGTCTATGACTATAATAAGGGAAATGTGATGTTTATGACGAGCAGCGGCAGAGAAGGATGGATAAACGTAAACGCTCTTTCGACCGATAATAATGTAAGAGTACGTATTGGAGGATTCGCTCTTACGCTCCGGGTTGAGAGGAAAGACCAAGGATAATGTGATAAATAAGAGACTGAGACAGTATTTTCTATGTTTTATCCTTTCCGGATTTTTGTGCATCGTGGCTGTCGTAAACTACTTTGACGGGTTGCGGTGGGAATTGGTTATCTTTGACTTATTTACTACCGCAGTGCTCACGGCTCTTGGGACAGCCGTGGGCAAGTTCAAAAATGCGGACGAAGAAAGATACTGAACATATCCACCGCAGCGGTAGTAGGAATGATAATCCTATTTGTTGTGATCATGTGTCTGATATAGGTGCTCGGTTGATTATCAAAATGATAGTAAGTAATAATTATGGAGGTAATTTATGAAAAACAAGATGTTTGTTGCAATGATATTAGTTCTGTTAAATTTTTTTGCAGTAATAAATGTAAATGCAGAAGAGGGATTGAACAATTTTAAAAAGGTAAATTTCTATGATAATAATACATTTCTTGATGTAGGTGAAAATGAATGGTTCTCTTCAGCTGTGCAATTTGTTTATGAAACTGGACTTATGAGTGGTAGGGAAAATAATTTGTTTGACCCTGCAGGAAACATGACTGTTGCTGAAGTGGTTGCTTTGGCGTCAAGGTTGAATAATATATATTTTGATAAGAATGTGGTGTTTGAGAAAAGTGAAGCTTGGTATGCTCCATATGCTCAGTATGCTATAGAAAATAATATCACTTCGGGAGATTATGATTATAGACGCTATAATTCATTGGCAACCAGATCCGGATTCGTATCAATTATGGTCAATGCGCTTCCAGCAAAAGAATATAATGAAATCAATAAGATAAATAATGGTGATATATCAGATATAGCATTGACATATGATTTTGCGGATGATGCTTATTTATTATATCGTGCCGGTATCATTTCTGGAACAGATGAGAATGGCAATTTCTCACCTTATAGCTATATCCGAAGAAGTGATGTTGCTGCAATTGTTGCGCGCATCATTGACCCTGCTCAGCGTATTCAAAGCAATTTTACACCTATCAATATGCATCGAATCGAAATTGGCAGGTTCGCTCACTACGGACATGTAAGTTTTGCTAAATATAATGATATTGAATGCGGTTATGCCTATGAAATGGTTGATGATGTGGGTTATTTTAATCACTTGGGAGGACCATGGGATATCAGTTATTCTTTAGGTGAAATGGTGCCATATGATCATAATAGAGATTTCATATCACAAATATTTTATGATATAAGAACAGTAGAAAGTAATAATCCTTTTCTAAAGCAGCTGATATATTTTGATAGCAGTTCTGACGATGCAAAAACATTTAAAATGATAGAAAAAAATGATGATCAGTACATTTCATATAATGAGATATTGTCTTATGTTGAAATAGAGTATAAGGGTAGAAAATTTGAAGGTATCACAGCAGAAGATTATTTGAGAGAGGGATTGAGCGATGATAAAACAGGTATATGGAAGGGAGTGCGTTTCTATTGTAATCATATTGGGTCAACATGGGTGTATGTAAATTATAATTTAAACGATTTAGCTGCCTATTTTGACTTGTCACGCAGGTTCTATATTGACAACATTGGAATCGGCGAAGATGTTGAACCAGCAATTAGAATTGTTGATTGATAATATGAGATATAGACGGCGCCTTGGCTGCTTTTTGCTGAGGTGTCGTTTTTTCTGTTTTTACGGTGTAACAAAAAATGATAATTCTGTATTGAAAAAATATGGCGGATATGTTAAAATAAATATATACATATTTTTGAGAGGAGATGTGGACCTTTGAGAAAAAAACAGACTGACGGGGAGTGGTCGATCGTTATCCGACCCAAGACCGGTTGGTTCGACATAGATCTAAAGGAGATATGGCAGTACCGCGATCTTGTGTTTATGTTTCTAAAGCGCAATTTCAACAGCTCATATAAACAGACGATACTCGGACCGCTTTGGTTTTTGATCTCGCCTTTGATGTCGTCTACAATGTTTACGCTTATATTCGGAAAGATCGCGAATATTTCGACTGACGGAGTGCCGCAGTTTTTGTTTTATATGTGCTCAAATGCTGCGTGGGGATATTTTTCGGCATGTCTGACCTCAACGGCATCGACATTTACCGGGAACGCGCACCTGTTCGGGAAAGTGTATTTCCCTCGCCTCGTTTCGCCTATAACTTCGGTTATTTATGGGCTGTTGTCATTTTTTATCCAGATGCTGCTGCTTGCTGTAACTATGGTGGTATTCGCTCTGCGGGGACAGCCTGTGACGCCAAATGCGCATTTATTGCTCGTGCCGGTGATGCTTCTGCAGATGGCGCTTCTTGGACTCGGTATCGGGATAATAATATCGTCGCTCACTACAAAATACCGTGACCTGTCCATACTTGTCGGGTTCGGGATGCAGCTTTGGATGTATGCGACACCTGTTGTGTATCCTGTTTCACAGGCGGAGTCGCTCGCGCCGCAGCTGGGGAGGCTCATTATGCTTAATCCGGTCGCGCCCATAATCAATAATTTCAGATACGCTGTGCTTGGATGCGGGAGCATGGATTATAAATATTGGGCTTTGAGCTGGATAGTTACGTTTGTGTTCCTCTTTTTTGGAGTGCTGATATTCAGCAGGGTCGAAAAGACATTTATGGATACGGTGTGAGGTAGTTATGCGCGAAAATGTTATAGAGATAGAAAACATAAAAAAACAGTATCGTTTAGGGACTATAGGCGGCGGGACGCTGAAGGGCGATCTTCAAAGCTGGTGGGCGAGACTGAGGCATAAGGAGGATCCAAATTCAAGGATAGGATCAAAGCAATATGCAAAAAATGAAAAATTCATGGCGCTTGACGGAGTTTCTTTTAATGTCAAAAAAGGTGAGACCGTTGGGCTTATAGGCGGCAACGGTGCAGGGAAATCCACGCTGCTGAAGCTCCTGTCGCGCGTTACGGCTCCTACAGAGGGAGAGATACGCGTAAAGGGGAAGATATCATCGATGCTTGAGGTGGGCACAGGTTTTCACGGAGAGCTTACCGGAAGGGAGAACATTTATCTGAACGGAGCGATACTCGGCATGAAAAAACGAGAGGTGGACGAGAAGATAGACGAGATAATCGAGTTCTCGGAATGTGAACAGTTTATAGACACGCCTGTGAAACGTTATTCATCAGGTATGTTTGTAAAGCTGGCCTTTTCCATTTCTGCCCATCTTAACAGTGATATAATGCTGATGGATGAGGTGCTTGCGGTGGGAGATATGGCGTTTCAGAAGAAATGTATTGACAAGATGATCTCGGTGGCGCGTGATGAGGGAAAGACGATAATATACGTGAGCCACAACATGCAGACGATCCGACAGCTTTGCAATCGATGCGTTGTTCTGAGACGCGGAAAAGTGATCTTTGACGGCGATGTGGAAAAGGGTATAGATATGTATCTCAGAAATGATGAGATAACCTCAAAGATATTTAACGATTTCACCGACTGCCACAAGTTCAATTTCCTGACCGATAAAGTTATCATGGATTCGCTTGAGGTGCTCGGAAAAACGAGCTGCCATTTCGGTGACGGTGAAAAACTGCGGTTTAAATTGCGGTTTCACTGCAACGAGGATGTAAAGAGCTTGTCGTTCCGCATGATGGTACATAATAACGATCAGATGGTGACGGCTACGAGTTCTTGTTTTGATTTTATGAGCTGCCGTGCCGGTGAGAGTTATGAAAATGTGTTCGAGATGGATGTTTCTCCGCTTGCCGGAGGTGTATATAAGGTCTTGCCGGTGCTTTTCGAGCTGGGTGAGCTCGGCAGTGTAATAGATGCGGACGGCGTATATCCGGGGCTTGTTTTTGAACATGAAAAAACGACTAAGCTTGACTGGAAAACAAATCTCTACGGCGGTACGGTTCTTGAGGATATGTATTGTATAAAGGTAACCTCTAAAAATTCAGAAAAAAAGTGTTGAAAAAATCGTCAGATTATGGTATAATAAAGATACTTAATAAAGGCGG
>CAJFNT010000005.1 GCA_904395315.1 uncultured Clostridia bacterium | reverse complement strand
GCGGATATATCCTCAAGATTGATACCGCCGAAGCTTCCTGCAAGAAGCTTTACAGTATTTACGATCTCATCAACATCCTTTGAGCGCACGCAGAGCGGGAAAGCGTCAACATCAGCAAATGTCTTAAAGAGAGCGCATTTACCCTCCATTACCGGCATACCTGCCTCAGGACCGATGTCACCAAGTCCGAGAACAGCTGAACCATCTGTGATAACAGCAACGAGATTTCCTCGTCTCGTGTATTTATATGAAAGAGATGTGTCCTTTGATATTTCGAGGCAAGGCTCAGCAACACCCGGTGTGTAAGCTACAGAGAGCTCATCTCTGTTTGTAATAGCAGCTCTTGAAATAACCTCTATCTTGCCTTTCCATTCCTCGTGCATTTTCAATGCATATTCTTTCTTGTCCATTGTTCCTTTTTCCTCCATATTCTTTATCCCAGTCATTTTCAAAAAACCGGTGATATTTATATTTTCGGCACCGGCAGGGAAGTGCTGTGCCGATTTATGCATACCCGTAAGATATCGGGATCACATAGCCTCGTTCAGTATCGATTTTAAAGTATCTGCTGAATCAGTAAGATTTTGCTTCTCTTCATCATTAAGTCTGAGCTTAAGGACCTTATTGATTCCCTCCGCATTTACAATACACGGAAGACCTATAGAAACATCCGAAAGTCCATATGAGTCACATTCGACAGTGCTCACAGGAAGTACTGCATGCTCATCTTTAATTATGGCGTTTATAATACGGCATACCGTTGATGCGATGGCATAATATGTTGCCTGTTTCTTTTTGATTACTTCGGCACCGGCATTCTTTACTCTGTCTACGAGCGCATCAAGATCAAGCGTAACTCCTTCCGACTCACAATATTCATCCAGCGGTGTTCCCGCAATACTGATCGAGCTGATAACAGGGAACTGTGAATCTCCATGTTCGCCGATTATATAGCCATGCACATTATTTACACATACATCAAGATCCTGGCTCAAGAAATATTTAAAACGCGCAGTATCAAGTGAAGTTCCCGTACCGAACACCTTTCCTGCAGGGATGCCAAGCTCTTTGTACATAACATATGTGAGTATATCAACAGGATTCGCTACCATAAGGATAACGGCACCGTTATAGTACGGTCTTATATTTTCCGCTACAGATTTAATAATGTTGATATTATTTTTGGCAAGATCAAGACGAGTGTCCCCAGGACGTCTGCCTACACCTGAAGCGACAATAATGATGTCACAGTCTGCAACATCACTGTAATCACCACAGTAGATCTCTATCGGCGCAAAGTTGAGCATTCCTTGTCCTATATCCAGAACTTCTCCCTCAGCCTTATCTCTGTTAACGTCAATAAGCACAAGTTTTGAAACAGTACCCTGAATTGAAAGGGCATATGCTATGGAAGCGCCAACAGCGCCGCAGCCGATTATAACGACCTTATTATAAAATTTTCGCATAATAATACTACTCCTCTGATGTAAAATAAGCTGATATAAGTTTGTTAAAAACTTAACCTATATTATAATACCATGTTCACGCAATTAGTCAATAGCGTTTCAAAAAAATTTACATAGATTTTACGTTTGAACCAGAACATCCACAAATAAACAGCGTATCGTACCGCTGCTTATTTGTGATCAAACGCTCATTTTTTGTTTTTCCGGTGAACGCAGAATCTCTCTGCGCTTTTTGTACATATTCGAGTCAAGCTCATCTTCTTTGCGGATATTTTCAAACGCAACTGCCATCATAAGCTTTATACGGTTGAGCTGGTTGACCTCGCTTGCTCCAGGATCATAGTCGATAGCTACGATATTTGACTGCGGATACTGGCGGCGCAGCTCTTTTATCATGCCTTTTCCTGTAACATGATTAGGAAGACAGGCAAACGGTTGCACACAAACAATATTCGGAACCCCCGAATTTATAAGTTCTATCATCTCACCTGTAAGGAACCAGCCCTCTCCTGTACAGTGACCAAGCTGAAGCACATTTTTTGCTCCCTCTGCAATTTCTGCAATATGTCCCGGCGCCCGCGATGCAAACTTAGGATTTGCTTTCATGACTTTTTCCGCATGTTTTCTATAGCTTTCAATACCCCAAATAGCCAGATTGCAAAGACGTGCTGTGGACGCCTTCATGCCGAGATTATCGCGTTTGAAATTGTTATTATAAAGACAATAGAGCATGAAATCTGCAAGTCCGGGCATTACAGCTTCTCCGCCTTCGCTTTCTATTACACCCACAACGTCATTGTTTGCGTCAGGATGGAATTTTACAAGTATCTCACCAACTACGCCTACTTTAGGTTTGCGTACGGATTCATCTATAGGTATAGCGTCAAAGTCAGCGATTATCTCATCTATGACCTTTTTTAGTTTCAGATTTTTTCTGTTCATAGTTACGAGATCATTATACAGTCGCTTCTGCCATTTGTCATAAACCGTATTGGTCTCACCCTCGTTGATCTCATAAGGCCGTATTCGCTGTGATACAGAAAGGAGAATATCCCCCCATGTACAGGCTTTTAAGAGACCATCAACGAGTTTAGGCGTGATCTTGAAGCCCGGATTTCCTTCAAGCCCCGAAACATTAAGCGAAATGACAGGTACCTGCGGATATCCCGCTTCCTTCAGAGCTTTTCTTATAAACGCTATATAATTGGTCGCGCGGCATCCGCCACCGGTCTGTGTTATCATTACCGAAGTGTTATCAGGATCGCATCGTCCGCTTATAAACGCGTTTACGAGCTGACCTGTTACCATTATAGACGGATAGCAGGCATCATTATTAACGCTCTTGAGTCCGGCTTCAACGTCTTCCGCAGTCGCCTTCTCAAGCACCAGCGCATTGTAACCATTTGCTCTCAAGACAGCCTCAAACAAATGAAAATGAGTGGGGCTCATCTGCGGAAATATGATAGTGTGATTCTTCCGTTCTTTTTCGGTAAATTTAACTCTGTTTATCGTGTAATCCTCTATCTTGTGAGGAACGAACTCGTTGTCTACTCTTTCCTTAACGGCTGCCTTCAAGGATCGTACTCTTATCCTTGCCGTACCAAGGCTTGATACTTCATCGATCTTTAAAGTTGTATAGATCCTCTCATGAGACTGAAGTATCTCCATGACTTGGTCTGTGGTTACAGCGTCAAGTCCGCATCCGAATGAGTTCAACTGTATAAGCTCGAGTCTGTTGTTTTTTATAACTTCCGCGGCAGCCTCATAAAGACGCGTGTGGTAAGCCCACTGGTCAACGACGCGTATATCACGCCTTAAATGCCCAAGATGCGCCACACTGTCTTCTGTGAGAACGGCGAATCCGAGTGAATTTATCATATCAGGTATACCATGGTTTATTTCCGGATCTATATGGTATGGGCGTCCGGCAAGAACTATCCCTCGCTTATCATGATCCTCCAGCCACTGTATCGTTTCTTCTCCTTTACGGCGGATATCATTTTTATAATTCTGCAGTTCAGCAAACGCCTTTTCCGCAGCTGATTTTATATCCTTAAATGGTATATCATAATCTTTTAAAGCCGATGCCATCTGCCTGTTGAATGACGGCTTATCGGCAAGATTTATGAATGGGTACATAAACTTTACGTCAGGCTGTCTTACAGTATCCATATTGTTGTATATTACCTCCGGATACGATGTTACCATAGGACAGTTGAAATGATTGCCCGCGTCACTGTACTCAATCTGCTCATATGGGATACATGGATAAAATATCGTCTTATATCCTTTGTCTATGAGATCCTGGATATGACCGTGTACAAGCTTTGCCGGATAGCAAGCGCTTTCAGAAGGTATCGAATCTATTCCTTTCTCATAAAGCGCATGTGTGCTTCTGCCTGAAAGGCGGACTGAAAAACCGAGTTCCGTAAAGAACGTAAACCAAAGCGGATAATTTTCATACATATTAAGCACTCGTGGCATCGCTATTATTCCGCGCGGAGCGTTTTCCTGTTTCAGCGGCTTATATTGGAATGCGCGCTTATATTTGTAGTCATACAGATTAGGTATGTCCTTATTCTTTTTCTCTTCACCGGCGCCTCGTTCACATCTGTTTCCCGATATGAATTTGCTTCCGTCACCAAAATCGGTAACAGTGAGCTGGCAATGATTATTACATTTTTGGCATCGTGTCAGTGATGTATTGAAAGTGAATGAATCGAGTTCTCCTTTTGTTATTATATCACATTCTCCGCCTTTCCAACGTTCCTTTGCGATAAGTGCGGATCCGAATGCGCCCATTATACCGGCTATATCCGGACGTATCACATTTTTTCCTGTAAGGAGTTCAAAACAGCGAAGTATAGCATTGTTGTTAAACGTTCCTCCCTGAACAACTATCTTTTCTCCCATAAGATCGGGATCTCTGAGCTTTATTACCTTATAGAGAGCATTTCTTACAACAGAATAGGAGAGACCGGCACTTATGTCACCAACAGTTGCTCCCTCTTTCTGTGCCTGTTTAACTCTTGAATTCATGAACACGGTGCATCGAGTACCGAGATCCACAGGATTTTCAGCGTCAAGAGCTTCCTTTGAAAACTCGATAGTGTCAAGCCCAAGCGATTCGGCAAACGTCTGTATGAATGAACCGCAGCCCGAAGAGCATGCCTCGTTAAGCATTATTGAATCGATCACGCCGTCCTTTATTTTCATGCACTTCATGTCCTGTCCTCCTATATCGATTATAAAATCGACACCGGGGGAGAAATGGTTAGCAGCTTTATAATGTGCTATAGTTTCTATTTCGCCTTCATCTATCCTGAACGCGGTCTTTAAAAGCTGTTCGCCGTAACCTGTGGTACAGCCGTTTGCTATGTATGCGTCCTTTGGAAGCTTTTTGTACAGCTCACGCAAGATGTCAAGTCCGCAGTTTATCGGACTGCCCTCGTTCTTTCCGTAGTAGTCATATATTATCTCGTCATTTTCATTTATTACAGCACACTTTATTGTGGTCGAACCAACGTCAAGGCCGAGAAAAACAGGTCCTTTTGCCTTTGATATGTCTCCGCGCACAGCAGTGGCTTTCGAATGACGGTCAAAGAATTCCTTTCTGTCCTCTTCTGTCTCAAATAGTTTCGGCATACGCGTTATCTCATTCTCGACATTTTTAGCATTTTTGAGTCCATCAATCAAAGTCTGTATATTTGTTGGTTCTTCGCTCCCATACATAAGCGCCGCGCCTATTGCCACGAATATCTGCGCATTTTCAGGGGATTTGAACGAATCGGCTCTGTCCTGAAGTGTTTCCTCAAACTGTCGTCTGAGCTGCGGCAGGAAGTGGAGAGGCCCGCCCAAAAACACTATATTTCCTTTTATAGGGCGTCCCTGTGCGAGCCCTGATATGGTTTGTGTAACTACCGCCTGCAGTATTGAAGCGGCAACGTCCTCACGCGC
This sequence comes from uncultured Clostridia bacterium, assembly GCA_904395315.1. Taxonomy (GTDB): domain Bacteria; phylum Bacillota; class Clostridia; order UBA1381; family UBA1381; genus Ornithomonoglobus. Next base: position 5,395 of record CAJFNT010000005.1, on the reverse strand, counting down.
TGCTCCCTCATTCAAAAGCGGCTGTACGTCTGATTTTGCAAAAACGCCGCAGCGAGCCGCTATAGGATATATTGTCTTATGATCCTCAGCAAGCTTATTAAGTCCGTCGGCATCTGTTTTCAACAGTATGCTCATCTGGTCTATAAACGATCCTGTGCCTCCCGCGCAGGTTCCGTTCATCCTCTGTTCGAGTCCTCCTGAGAGATAAAGTATCTTTGCATCCTCTCCGCCAAGTTCAATGACAACGTCAGTACCCGGCAGGAATGTCTCGATCGCAGTTTTATTGGCTATGACCTCCTGAACAAACGGAAGTCCAAGCATTTTCGAAAGCAACAGTCCTCCGGAACCGGTTATAACAACAGTAAATTCTTTGCTGCCGAGCACACCGCGCACTTCTTCAAAAAGTTCAGCCACAGTGCTTTTTATATCAGAGAAATGTCGTCTGTATTCTGAATATATCGTTTTATTGGAATCATCGAGCACTACCACCTTAACAGTCGTAGAACCGACATCTATTCCCATATGCAGATTGCCCAAAGCATAAACCTCCTTATGATCTGTTGTGCGGAACAAGATGTCTGCAGCCGCACCGCGCCTAATGGCGATCCTATCCATTGTATACATTAGCTCAATACAAACTAAGCATTATATATTATAGTTGTTTTATCGGAAATAGTCAAGTCTTTTATCGAAAAATCGGTTATATTAATACTAAAATAGTGTGATTTCACAAATATATTATACAATTTCATTACATGAACATCGACACAGCATATATTGTTATTCTATTCGCCGGCACTTTGTATATATTGTGTATAAAAAGCGGTGCTCGAGATTTTTCTCCCGTATACACCGCTTCTGTAATCATAGATCATTTTTACTGTCCTCGCTACCATCATCAGCAAGATCAGCTTCAGATCCGGAACTGTTTTTCGGTATCAGAGAATCAATACTCGAGTCGATCTCATCTACCGGTATAAGTTTTTTTATAAAATCAGGATCGTATAGCTCATCAGTCGAAACAACGTCATGAGACTTATCAAGTTCTGATAAAAGGTCATTCTCTCTGTTAGAATCATTCTTCGCATCTGAGTCAAAGCCATCCGATCTGAATATTTTTTTGCCTATCGGTGTCTCCGTAACACGCGATTTTAGCTTCTCAAAGAATTCCGGCTTTACTCTGTATAGAACAGCTGTAGCTGCGCTGAAAATTATCAGTATGCCCGCGGCAATAAGCGCTGCGATAACTATTGCAGACGATACATGATCTGATGTTCCGCCTTCACCGGATCCGCTGTCTCTGGGTTCTTCAGACTGCCTTATCGGTCCTACAAATTGCTGAGGACCATATTCTTCGACATCCATCGCTGAATGTTCCGGCTCTCTTGTAGGCGGAGGAGTTATTCTTATTGTGCCGGGCGTTGACTGAGCTGGCGCTTGTGTAGCCGATGGGGTACCGGCTGACTGTGTGTTATCAGATGAAGTACCGGACTGCGTATCTCCTGAGACAGGCGAAGTTGTATCGGGATTCGTCTGTTCTGTTACCGTATCAACACTGTCACCAGAGTAAAAATTGAAAAACGTACCTTTTCCCTGCATATATCTCAGATGACTTACAAGCGCGCATGCCGCCATGGCTGTATCGTCCGGAGAAGAAGAGAAGCTTCCATCGCCAGATGCGTGTGAATATATATAATCGATAGGTGTTATACCGTTTTTTATAAAACGCCCGTCATTCTGCGCGTCCGCTCCCACGCTGTCAAGCGCTATCACAGTATAGGCGGTCGCAGACATAGTTGAGTATCCGCCGTCCGCCTGCTGGGCGCCGCTGAGATATGAAAGCGCGTTATCTACAGCGCTGTTAACGCTGTATGTATATTCTTCATTGTCAGCAGTACCTTGAAGGATGAATTCATCACCGCGGCGGTTTGATAGCGCTATGACAGCTTTTGCTGTAGTTATGACGTCATTTTCAAAGCTGCCGTTGGACTGCTGGCGAGTCAGCAATGTGCCTATCATATTTTCTATATTGGTATATTCGCTGTTTACTTCATATCCGCCGCTTACGAGCGTTATTATCGCACCCGCTATGTCCGCTGCGGTATTCAGATCCGCATTATAAGTATACGCTCCGACAAATGAATCGCTCAGTACTTCGCCGCATGCTGAATTTGCCATTATCAGCCTTTGAGCATCCTGAGAAGTAGATGGGGTTATGCTGCTTGTTGCGTCAACATAACCTGAATATCTGTAGTCTCTTCCCATTCTTGAAAGTGCCATTATATAATAATCCGATGATGACGAGCCGGCGGAACTAAGAGGCTGAGCATTAGTTTCGAGCCAAGAAAATGCGCTGTCTATAGTCGTTTGTATGTTGAACTGTGTCTGCGCTGCCCCTGCGGATGCCGGGACGAGCAGACAAGCTGCCAATAACGCAGCCGCTGTTTTTTTCATAATTATCACCTTACCATAATATCTGACAATGGAATTTAATTACCATGCCTCATAAATGACATGATAATACAACATATATTATAGCATACGCCTTTTATTTTGTCAATTTAAGAAAAGTAAACTTTTAAATAATAACTTAAGGAAAAAGCCATAAAAACATTGCAATTTTTTATAAAATATTGTATTATATTTATATGATAGATAACATTATGCCTATGAAAGGAGGTCTTAGGATGGCTGCCGAATACATTCGTTTTATTAACAATTTCTGCTGTGAATATACACTCAGAAAAAAAGGGTGGGTAATGAAAAATATGCACTATCATCTTTCTTATGAACTGTTCGTGATGATGTCGGGGCATACGGAACTGATGAGCGAGGATCACATTATAAATCTTGTAAATGGCGATGTAGCATTATTCAGAAAAAACACGCTTCATAAAAATAACGGAGGAACTTCTCATGGCAGATACGCTGTGAATTTTTCTGAAAGATATCTCAGTCAGTACTTCACGCAAGACGCTATATCAGAGCTTTTAAGCTGTTTTGAACACGAAAAGATAAGTATTCCGAAAGAATATTTTGGTCATGTTGCAGCACTTTTGAAACGCATGGAAGGACACGGGAGAGAATACTCGTATCTGGCGGCGCTTCTTACGCTTCTAAAAGATATATCGGCAATAAATGATGAAAAACGGGAAAGATCGGGTCGCAGCAATGTGGACTCGATACTTGAATATATCAATAAGAATTATGGAACAATCGAGAACGTTGATGAGATAGCTGATGCTGTTCATATGTCAAAATCATACCTATGCCAGAAATTCAAGAGAGAGACCGATATGACCATTACGGAATATCTAAACAGCATTCGCATAAAAAACGCATGCAAAATGCTTTCGGACGGCTGCAATGTAACCGATACTTCACTGATGTGCGGTTACAGCGCGCCATCATATTTTTGTAAAATGTTTAAAAATATAGTCAATATGACTCCAAGCGAGTACCGAAGATATGACGAAGATATGCGCAATATTTGATTTCAATATTGTATTGAGCTTGAAGGTGTGGTAAAATATTGACGTGAATTATATTTTTCATACATAAATTAACATTTTAGGAGAGATCGATTATGTCAAATGTAAAAATAAATAAGATATGCGGCGGTGAATATTCTACGCTGATCGGAATGAACGGCGGCGATATCGAAAGCCAGGACGGAACAAGTATAGTTTATGCCGCTAAAAAGGATCTGTCAGAACCATATACAGAGATATGGATATGCGACAGGGATCTTAAAGGGCACAGAAAGGTATATACAGTGTCATGCATGAACCATAACGGCCCCTCGGCATCGTTTGTCGATAACAACACGGTAGTGTTCAGAGATATGAAAGACGATATCCCGTCATTTATACTTTACGATGTAGAGCGGAACGAGGAAAAATGCAGGGTGTACGGCAAGATGGGTCACCGCGTTTCGGGTGAGCTTTTCCCGTTTTCTGTGCGTGAGAGGCAGCTTGACAAAAACGGCGCGTTCCCGAAGATCGACAGATGCGGCGTATATATGATGAACGTGAGAACAGGGGAGATCACTTTTCTCATAAGCGACGAGGAGATGAACGATATAGCTCTGAGCCGCGGATACGGCATAAAGCCGAACACATGTGATGTGAGCCATCTGCAGCTGAGCCCCGACTGTTCTGCTGTAATGATGCGCATGGGCATACCGGACTGCCCGACCTTCGGGGCGCTCGGCTGTATGGATCTTACGACAAGGAAAACGCATCTGATACCTGATAAGCCCGTGCATCAGCTCTGGTTCGACAATGACACGTATATGGCGACAAGACAGTTCGAGATCGACGGCAAGATCGATATGGCAACGAGCTACATAGCGAGGTTTTCAAAGGACGGCGAGGAGCTTGAGGTCTTGGGCGGAATAGGAAATCATATAGACGGAAACGCCGACAGAACGCTTTTTGCAGGTGACCGCTGTTATCCCGGATACGCGACAAATGTATACGTCTACGAGCGCGGGAACAAGACGCCCATTGCCGAAATAGAGATCGATGATCTGCCGGAGATAGTATGGAAGAAACAGGTGCACCCGAATCCATCATTTTCGGGCAACGGAAAAAGGCTGTATTTCAACTGCCCCATTTCCAATGACAGGACAGAAGCATCGTTCATAGAGATAGATGAAATATATTAAATGTGGAATTAAAATAGTTAAAACATGAAGAAGATAATAAATTTGGTAAAAGCGGAAAGCGTGCTGACTGTTTCGGTGCTGCTTGCGGCCACATCATGCTTTATCGTGCCGCCCGACTCGGAATATGCGGGTTATATAGATGTGAAGGTCATTTCACTGCTGTTCTCGCTTATGGCGGTAATGGCGGGGTTTCAGAGCATGTTTGTGTTCAGAAGGATCGGCAGAGCACTGCTCTCAAAAACAAAAAACACAGTTGAGCTTGCCGCGGTGCTCGTTATGCTCTGTTTTTTCTCGAGCATGTTCGTGACGAACGATGTTGCGCTGATCACTTTTGTGCCGTTTGCGGCGGAGCTTTTCATTATGTGCGGCAGAAAAAAACAGCTGCTTGTGACCGTAGTGCTCCAGACTATAGCGGCGAACCTCGGCAGTATGCTGATACCTCCGGGTAACCCGCAAAATCTGTATCTCTATTCCGTTTCCGGAATGAGCATGGCGGAATTTGTATCGGTGATATTGCCGTTTTCGGCGCTCTCGTTCGTGCTCCTGTGTATATCGCTCATATTCGTAAAAAAGGAGCCGACCGAGCTGCCGGAGCAGAAGGAGGTATATCCTGCAATAAACTGTAAAAGGCTCGTCATGTACATACTGCTTTTCGCTGTCTGTCTCTGCGCTGTATTAAAGCTTATACCGCACTATCTGTCGTTTGCGGCAGTGGCTGTATGCCTT
>CAJFNT010000004.1 GCA_904395315.1 uncultured Clostridia bacterium | reverse complement strand
TGCCGATGACCGGGGTCGAACCGGTACGGATTTTACTCCACTGGATTTTGAGTCCAGCGCGTCTGCCAATTCCACCACATCGGCATTTGCAACGATAACTATTATACCATGCGGACAGTAAAAAGTCAATACTTTTTTTGAGGTTTTTGGGAAATTTGCTGTGAGCAAAGTATGTGGAACACAGCCGGGGCTGTGAGCCGCCGCGGATATGGGGGCGGCGCGGAGGACTTTTTGGGGGTATCAGACTTTATGAACTGTATTTAAATATACCCGCGTTTCGCGAAGCTCATTCGGCACATCTTTTTCATCCATGTTTCTTGGAACAGATGTCGATCCGTATTTTTCTGCTGTTTCATAGTACCAGCATTTATAGTCCAATATGTCGAGTGTTTTTTGGAGCTCTGCAGCTTGAGCGCGGACTATATCACGCTGCTTTTGCAGAAGCTCAAGGCGTTGGGGGATAGTATCATCGCCCTTCATGACCATATCAATAAATCTTTTTATATCCTTGATGCTCAGTCCTGTCTTTTTTAAACAGTCGATAATGTATAGCCACTGGAAGTTTTCCTCGGTAAATATCCTTGTGCCGCCGCTTGAACGTTCGACAAACGGAAGAAGTCCCTCTTTATCGTAATAGCGCAGGGTAGACGGCGCCACGTTCAACAATTTTGCGGTTTCACTGACTGTATAAACCATTTTTCTGCCTCCTTGAGTGATCATGTGTATTTATAAAACAGATATATTTTTCTTGATCAATGATATTATAAAGCTTATAAGAGCATTATAATACTAAGTAGTCATAATGTCAAGAGAATATGCGGTAAGTTTTGATACCAAGTCGTTCAACTATTGCTGAGTCAAGCAAAAAGACCTCGGCGCGGATCTTTTGCCGCGCCGAGGCCCTTTATATATCGTATTCAAATTCATATCATCTCATTTACAAGCATATTCATGTCGTACAAGCCGGCGGGCTTGCCCTTCATGAACTTTGCGGCCTTTATTGCGCCAACGGCAAATACTTCCTTGCTTGCCGCGTGGTGAGAAAGCTCGATGACCTCATCGTTGCCCGCAAAGATTATTTCATGATCGCCGACGATCGTCCCTCCGCGTACAGAGCTTATGCCTATTTCAGTCGGCTTTCTGCTGTGACGCACACTGTGGCGGTCGTATACGTATTCCGCGGGATATGACAGTGTTTCATCTATGGCGTCCGCTATGGCGAGAGCTGTTCCGGACGGAGCGTCTATTTTTCTGTTATGATGTCTCTCGACGATCTCTATATCAAAATTGCCCTCAAGCAGCTTTGCCGCCTGTTTTGCGAGCGATATGAGCAGGTTTATGCCGAGGCTCATGTTTGCTGAGAAGAATATCGGTATATCTTTTGAAGCGTTGGTAAACTCCTGCTTCTGTTCAGCCGTATAGCCTGTTGTTGAAAGTATCACCGGAAGCTTCTTTTCGCGGCAGTAGCTTAAAATGCCTGTAAGAGCCGACGGGTGTGAGAAATCTATTATTACGTCCGCTTCACCGTTAAATTCGTCTATCGACTTAACGACAGGATATGGATTATTGAGACCTGTATTTATGTCTACGCCGCATACTATCTCGGCGTCCGGATCCTCTTCGACAAGGCGCGATATGACCTGTCCCATTTTGCCGTTGCAGCCGCTCATTATGATTTTCAGCATATCTTTTGTTTCCTTTCTTCAATAGTTTGTTTTAAAATAGTGTTTATTTAAAAATATTTGTTTAAAATAACGGGCTGCCGCGTGCGCAGCAGCCCCGGATGACAGTGATTTAAATAAGTCCGAACTTCTTCATTGAAGCCGCAAGCTTCTCTTTGTTCTTTTCGTCCATATCTATAAGGGGCAGGCGCAGATTTCCCGCTTTTCTGCCCATGAGATTTAACGCGGTCTTTACCGGTATCGGATTTACTTCTATGAAAAGGTTATTTATAAGCTCGAGGTAGTCAAGCTGCATTTTTGTTGCTTTTTCCGTGTCGCCGTTAAAGTAGGCTTCGCACATTTCGTGCGTTTCCTTCGGCATTATGTTGGCAAGCACAGAAATAACGCCTTTTCCCCCGAGCGAGAGCACCGGAAGGATCATATCATCGTTGCCGGAGTAAATATAGAGCTCAGGCACTTCAGCCGCAAGTTTCGCGGTGTAAGAGATATTTCCGCTTGCTTCTTTTACCGCTACGATGTTATCGAGCTTTGCAAGTTCTTTCAGCGTATCTATAGCTATCGAAACACCTGTTCTCGATGGTATATTGTAAAGGATGATAGGTATATTTACCGCGTTTGCTATCGCGGTGAAATGAGCTATAAGCCCTTTCTGTGTAGTTTTATTGTAATATGGTGTCACTTGAAGCAATGCGTCTGCTCCGAGTTCCTCCGCTTTCTTCGAAAGCTCCACGGCATGGGCTGTATCGTTCGAGCCTGTGCCGGCTACTACGGTTATCCTTCCCGCGGCTTTTTTTACAGTGTATTCAATAGCGGCAAGATGTTCGCTGTCAGGCATGGTCGAAGCTTCGCCTGTTGTGCCGCAAACTATTATAGCGTCTGTGCCGCTGGCGATATGCCATTCTATGAGTTCGCCCAACGCGTCATAATCTGTCTTGTTTCCGTCAAATGGTGTTACTATCGCAACGCCGGAACCGGTAAAAGGCAATGTTTTCATATTGTTCATCCTTTCTTTGATTGAATTTAGGTGGCCGCGGAATCGTGTTCCGCGTTACACATTGTTTTAGTCCATGTAGCCTTTTGCTGTGAGAAGCTCTGCAAGCAATACTGCGCCGCCTGCCGCTCCTCTCAATGTGTTATGGCTCATAGATACCATCTTGTAATCGTACTGTGTAGATTCTCTAAGACGTCCGCATGATATTGCCATACCGCCGTCTATCTCGCGCGCGGTCTTTATCTGCGGCTGATCGGGCTGATCCTTTTCCGTATACACGTGTATGAACTGCTTCGGGGCGTGCGGAAGCTCAAGCTCCTGCGGAACGCCTTTGTAGTCTCTCCACATCTGTTCTATCTCTTCTACAGACGGCTTCTCTACTCCGTCCTTGAACGAGAAGAATATCGCAGCCGTATGTCCGTTCGATACGGGAACTCTGTAGGTCTGGCACTCTATGTGCATATCGGTAGACGGAACTATCTCTCCGCCCTCGATATGTCCGAGCACCTTGTTCGGCTCGATCTCAGACTTCATCTCTTCTCCGCCTATATACGGGATGAGGTTATCTACCATTTCGGGCCATGTCTCAAATGTTTTGCCCGCGCCTGATATTGCCTGATATGTTGTTACAAGCGCGCGGTCGATCGGGTATTTCATATTTATTACCGCCATTGCCGGAAGATATGACTGCAGCGAGCAATTTGATTTTACCGCGATGAAGCCGCGCTTGGTGCCGAGTCTCTCTCTCTGCGCGGGGATTATATCGATATGATGCGGATTGATCTCCGGGATCACCATCGGTACGTCGGGGGTGTGTCTGTGCGCGCTGTTGTTTGAAACAACGGGGCATTCAGCTTTTGCATATCTTTCCTCGAGCGCCTTTATCTCATCCTTCTTCATGTCAACTGCGCAGAATACGAAATCGACCTGCTTTGCGATCTCTTCAACGTCATCGGTCGCATTCATGACAGTCATATCCGCTACGGATGCGGGTATCTCTTCATCCATTGCCCATTTTGCGCCAACCGCCTCTTTATAAAGTTTTCCCGCGCTTCTCGGCGATGCCGCAAGTACCTTTATCGTATACCAAGGATGGTCTGCCAAAAGCGTTATGAATCTCTGACCTACCATTCCGGTAGCGCCTATTATTCCTACATTATAATTTTCCTTCATTTTTTTATCCTTTCTTTAAGCCGTTGTGTGTTTTGCGCCGGGCGGCGTCAAAGCTCCGTTCGGATAATAAAAAAACAATAGCCGAAATGCTATTGCTTACCCGTTGATCCGTGTTATTGGCGATAGCACTCCACCGTTTGGTGACAGTCATATCGCTGTTAACGATATGCCCAGCGCAGATCCTGCGAAGATCTGTACTTCGGCGCTTTCCCCTTTTGCCGCGGTTCAGCGGATCACGCTTCTCCTCCGCGCGGCTACTTATGAATCGCGCACCTCTACCTTGCTTTTTATTTATCTATATAGTATATTATCATTCTTTTACTGTTGTGTCAAGTACATTTTGAAATTATTTAAAAAAATTTGATAGAAATTAGCCGCGTGAAACATTCGCAAATTTTACATGAAAGCATATTGACTTCTTATATAGCATGTGTTACAATACATGTAATCGAAAAAGAGGCGGATTTGGCAATATAGGGGAAAACCCCTGTCTGATCCCGGATGCGGTCACCATGCCGCTGTCCGCTGCGCGTCAAAGCGCGAGAAGTCCGCCGCAGGAGATCAGTCCGTCGGGCTGTACAAAGAGCCGCGGACTGTTTTCCGGGCTTTTTTGATTTATGGTGCCGGATATGATCAGCCGGCATCGTGTAATTGATTTTTACAGGAGAGGGAACAATGGAAAAAGATGATAATGTAGACAAAGGAGTTTCTGACGTCAGGGAGAAGATACTTTACGCTGATCCTGTGGAGGCATGCCGGATGATGGATTCCGATATGCGCGGTCTTTCAAAGGAAGAGGCGGCAAGGCGTCTGGAGAAATACGGCAAAAATGAGCTTGAACAGAAGAAGCAGACGAGCATGGCAAAGAAGCTGCTTGCCAATTTTACCAGCCTAATGGCGCTGCTCTTGTGGGCAGGCGGTATAATGGCGTTTGTTTCGGGAGCTCCGGAGCTGGGTATATCAATATGCTGTGTAAACCTGATAAACGGGTTCTTTTCGTTTTTTCAGGAGTTCAAGGCGGAAAAGGCCACTTCAGCCCTGCAGAAGATGCTGCCGTCCTATGCGCGCGTAGTGCGTGACGGAAAAGAGGAAAAGATACTCGCATCTGAGATAGTGCCCGGAGATATAATGATACTTGAAGAGGGCGACAAGATAAGCGCGGATGCGCGTATCTTGAGAAGCAGCGATTTCAAGGCGGATCAGTCGACTCTTACGGGCGAGAGCAATCCGATACGAAAGACCGGAGATGCTCTGGCAAAAGAATGCAGCTATCTTGAGGCTGAAAATATGGTATTCTCGGGAACATCCGCGGCTGCGGGAACGTGCCGTACGCTTGTGGTATCCACGGGAATGGACAGCGAGTTCGGAAAGATAGCCAATCTTACACAGAGTACAGAAAAGAGTCTTTCGCCGCTGCAAAAGGAGCTTAATGTGCTGACAAAACAGATCGCGGTAATAGCGTTCAGTATCGGTCTTGCATTTTTGCTTATAGCGGTGTTCCTGGTGAAGGATCCATGGATGGAATCATTCCTGTTCGCGCTGGGTATGGTGGTGGCATTCATACCGGAGGGACTGCTTCCCGCGGTAACACTTTCGCTTGCCCTTGCGGTCCAGAAGATGGCAAAAGAGAACGCTCTGGTCAAGAAGCTGTCGGCGGTGGAAACTCTCGGGTGTACGAATGTAATATGTTCCGATAAGACTGGAACGCTTACCCAGAACGAAATGACAGTCAATCATATATGGACTGTAAACGCGGAAATGACCGTCAGCGGAGAAGGCTATGCTCCCAATGGAGAGATACGTGACGGAGATATCGTTGTTACCGCGCAGAAGAGCAGATGTCTGAAGCTTTTGCTCACCGGAGCGTCGCTTTGCTCAAATGCGAAGCTTATCCCGCCGGAAGAGGGCAAGGAAAGATATACGGTGCTCGGAGATCCGACAGAGGCGTGTCTCGGTGTCGCCGCGCAGAAGGCTCAGATAGATTTGGATATGATGAACCGTGATTTTCCGCGTATCATGGAGCTGCCGTTTGATTCTCGCAGGAAACGAATGACGACGATACATCAGCTCAAGGAAATTTTTGAGGGCAGCAGCCGTATAGCGTTTGTAAAGGGAGCGCCCAAGGAAGTTATGGAGCTTTGCGGACGGTGCTATGCGGGTTCTGAGTCGCGGCCGATGGAGCAGGCAGACCGTGAAAGGATAATGGCTGCGAACGATAAGTACGCAAGAGACGGGCTCAGAGTCCTGGCCGTTGCATATCGTCCTCTTCGCAAGAACGACGATACGCTTCCCGACTCGATCCGTGAATACACACCGGAAAATGTTGAAAGAGATCTAACGTTCCTTGGACTTGTGGCAATGCAGGATCCGCCGAGGAGCGAGGTAAAGGATGCCGTAAGCCTCTGCCGCAGCGCGGGCATCAAGATAATAATGATAACCGGCGATTACGGATTGACGGCGGAGAGTATAGCAAGGAAGATAGGGATAATAGAGAGCCCGGACGCGAGAGTTATATCTGGAAGCGAGCTTGCCGATATGGATGATGATTCATTGAAAGAAGCGTTAAAAGGCGAGGTAGTGTTCGCGCGTATGGCTCCCGAGCAGAAATACAGGATAGTATGCGCTCTTCAGGAGATGGGCAATATCGTTGCTGTTACAGGTGACGGTGTAAACGATTCACCTGCGCTCAAAAAAGCGGATATAGGTATCGCTATGGGTATAACAGGCACGGATGTTGCGAAAGAGGCGGCCGATATGATCCTAAGCGATGATAATTTTGCGACGATAGTGCGTGCGATCGAAGAGGGAAGAAGCGTATATAACAATATACGTAAGTTCTTGCGGTATATCTTCGACAGTAACACACCTGAGGCTGCGGCGCCGACGCTGTATCTTTTCTCGGGCGGGCTTATACCTACACCGCTTACAATCATGCAGATCCTTACGATAGATATAGGCACGGATATGGTGCCTGCGCTCGGGCTTGGCGCTGAGGCGTCCGAGGAGAGCGTGATGCACAGACCGCCGCGTTCCACGAAGGAGAGGCTGCTAAATAAGAATGTTATACTTGTAGGATTTATATGGTATGGACTTTTGGGGACTCTGTTTGCGGTCGGAGGATATTTCCTTGCGAACCTGCTTAACGGATGGCCGAATGTTCCTCTTGCCGCGGAGGGAACGATAGAATACGCGGAGGCGACGACCATGATGCTTGCCGGTGTTGTGTTCTCTCAGATGGGTATGGTCCTCAATAACAGGACGGACACCGAATCGGTATTCAAGCGCGGACTTTTCAGCAACCGTTATATAAACGCGGGTTTGGTGATCGAAGTGCTCATATTGGTGGCAATAATATATATACCGTTCCTGAACGGAATATTCAATACGGCTCCGATATCGGTATTGGAATGGCTGTATCTCATATGTATCCCGTTTATCGTGTTTGGTATTGAAGAGTTAAGAAAGAGGCTGTTAAGAAAGAGGAGAGCGGAAAGGAGCATGAAAAAATGAAAGTATTGGTCATCGGCTGCGGCAAATTCGGCGTGAGAATGGCAGAAAATCTTACGCGTAAGAATCATGATGTTGTTATTGTTGACAGTGATCCCGAATCGTTTCACGCGCTCAGCGAGGAATTCACAGGCAGAACGATATGCGGTGTAGGATACGACAGGGATGTGCTTGAAGAAGCGGGCATCTCATCTATGGATGTGGTGATAAGCTGCGCGAGCAGCGACTCAATGAATGCGGTCGCAGCGAATATTGCAAAAAACGTGTTCCATGTCCCCACGGTAATAGCGCGTATGTATGATCCGACAAGGGCGAGGATGTTTGAATCCATGGGCATTTACACGGTATCAATAACTCGTCTCGGAACAGATAACGTTATGGAGTTTTTGGAGGATAACAAGAGCTGGAGAGTTATACGCAAGCTCGGCAGCGGAGATGTGCAGCTCGTGAGAGTGAGAGTTACTTTTGCGACGGAAGGCATGAAGCTTTCCGATCTGACGGTCGAGGGAAAGATGACGCCTGTCGCAGTGGAGCGAGGCGGTCATTCACTGCTGCCGGATAAGGAGATGCGCTGCGAGTATAATGATATGCTGTATCTTGCTATAAGCAGGGATTTTCTGCTTAAGGCAAGAGACATGTTGCAGCTGTGAGTGAAGGGAGGACCGTTATGAAAGTAATTATTGTCGGAGGCGGGCAGGTCGGCGGATATATTGCCGATCTTCTCATAGAAAACGGAAACAGCGTGATCGTTATAGAAAACAAAGAAAAAGCGCTTCAAACTCTTCGTAAGAACGGACTCAAGGAAGAAAATATACTTGTGGGCGACGGAACAGATGCAAAGATATTGGAAAATGCGGGCATAAAGGGCTGCAATGCGCTTGTGTGTGCGACGGGAGCGGATGAGACAAACCTTACAGCGGCGATGATGGCTAAGTTTGAGTATGATGTGCCGCAGGTCGTTGCAAGGGTAAATAACCCTAAAAATGAGTGGCTGTTCAATTCCGGAATGGGAGTAGATGTGCGCGTGAATCAGGCTGATCTTATCGGTCATATGATAGCCGACGAAATGAACTACCATTCTATCATGACTTTAATGCGCCTTTCAAAGGGTGAGTACTCGATCGTGCGTGTGCATGTGGATTACCATTCTCCGAATGTTGACAAATCGATCGCTGAGATCAACTTGCCGGCACAGGCTCTTCTGATCGCCGTATATGAGGGAGACACCTTGATAATACCTCATGGTGAAACAGTTATACGCGCAGGACAATATATTCTTGCGTTTGCAAATGAATCGGCTATGAAAGAGCTGAACAAGATATTCGGCGCCGGAAATTGATAATATAAAATTTAAAATATATACAGAAAGCCGCTCCGCGTAAAGTGCAGGAGCGGCTTTTGGTGTTTGGTCTATTGATCTTCTTCTGCCAGCGCCTCATTTTCTTCGGCTGACAGCTCTTCCTCCTTGTTGCTCGCTGCTTTTACATATCTCATTATATAAGTTAAAGCGCGCTTTAGGTCAAGTGGTTTCGAAGAAAATTCACATTAGTTTAACAAACGGGAAAAATCATAGGATAGTGTTTTTTTATATATCGATGAGCACTTGAAATAAGCGGGCAAATATGCTAAAATAGTATGAGACTGAAAAAGACTGTTTACTTTTAGGGATCGTGCTTAAAAGTTTATGGTCCCGCATACAAAGGAGATAATTTTTGATGAAAACATCCGATTTTTACTATGATCTGCCGGAGGAGCTTATTGCCCAGGAACCGCTTGAAAAACGAGATGAGTCACGGCTCATGGTGCTTGATAAAAACAGCGGCGAGGTGGAACACAGACATTTTTACGATATAGTAGATATGATAGAGCCGGGCGATACTCTTATTTTGAATGACACGCGCGTAATGCCCGCAAGGCTTTACGGCGTAAAGGAGGATACCGGCGGAGCTATCGAGTTTTTGCTTCTCAACAAGCATTCCCTTGACACCTGGGAGGTGATACTGCGTCCCGGAAGACGGGCGAAACCGGGGGCCAGATTCGTTTTCGGCAATGGGGAGCTCAAAGCGGAGATACTTGAAGTCATAAACGGCGGAAACAGGTTGGTGAAATTTGAGTACGAGGGACTTTTTGAGAATGTGCTTGATAAGCTCGGTGAAATGCCGCTGCCGCCGTATATAACAAAAAAGCTGGAGGACAAGGAGCGGTATCAGACGGTGTATGCAAAACACACGGGAAGCGCCGCGGCGCCAACAGCAGGCCTGCATTTTACACCGGAGCTTTTGGATAAAATAAAGGCAAAAGGCGTGAACATAGGATATGTTACCCTTCATGTCGGTCTGGGAACATTCCGTCCTGTAAAAGCTGACGAGATAACAGAGCACAAGATGCATTCCGAATATTATGTTTTGCCTGCCGAAACAGCCGAGCTTATAAACAAGACTAAGGCTTCCGGAAAACGTGTTATCGCTGTGGGAACTACGGCGACACGTACGCTTGAAACTGCGGGGATGAATGGACTGCCGCTGAAGCCGGCATCCGGATGGACGGATATTTTCATATATCCGGGCAAGGAATTCCATGTGATAGACGCGCTGATAACGAATTTTCATTTGCCCGAATCCACCCTTATCATGCTCGTTTCGGCGCTTGCCGGGCGGGAAAACGTGCTTCACGCATATGAGATCGCAGTAAAGGAACGCTATCGTTTCTTCTCATTCGGCGATGCGATGTTTATAAAATAAATATATAAGATCGAAGCCTGTGCTGCGCTTGTCTCACTTTTACAACCGATTATATCATAAAAAAGTAGTAAAATCAATATAATAGGTGCAAATAATGAGACAAATTTTCGAGGTGAGATACGTATGAAACAGCGTACTGATACTGGAGGCAAAAATCTTATAGGAGAAAGATTGAAGCTATTGCGTAAGCAGGCAAAGCTTTCACAAAGAGATCTTGCAAGAGAATTACAGCTCATTGGGATCGATATGGATAAGAATGTGATCACACGAATAGAAACGAATAAGCGATATGTTACCGACTTTGAATTGCAGGCATTGAGAAGAATATTTGATATTACTTATGATTATTTGATAGATGGTGTAGAGTAAGCATTCGATCTTGCAATATATATCATACAAATACCGGAACTGCAGGGAGATAAGAGTTTCTCTGCGGTTCTTTTCATTTGATCATAATATAATGTTGACAAGTAAATATAAATTGCTGTATAATAAGGATAATGTGTTACGAAGATACGGAGGAAATATAAGATAATGTTCAAAATTTTGCATACAAACGGTAAGGCGCGGCGCGGAGAGTTCAGGACGGTGCATGGTGTCGTGCAGACCCCGGTGTTTCAGAATGTCGGGACGATCGCCGCAATAAAGGGCGCGGTTTCCACAATGGATCTAAAGGAGATAGGGTGTCAGATCGAGCTGTCTAATACATACCATCTCCATCTTCGGCCGGGTGACGATATAGTAAACAAGATGGGCGGGCTCCACAAATTCATGAACTGGGACAGGCCCATACTCACAGACAGCGGCGGGTTCCAGGTGTTCTCACTTGCGGGGCTGAGAAAGATAACCGAGGAAGGCGTGAGCTTCAGTTCGCACATAGATGGAAGAAAGATATTTATGGGCCCTGAGGAGAGCATGCAGATACAGTCAAATCTCGCTTCGACTATAGCGATGGCGTTTGATGAGTGCATAGAAAATCCGGCGCCTCGGGAGTACGTGAAGAATTCCATAGACAGGACATATCGCTGGCTCGAGCGCTGCAAAGCGGAGATGGCAAGACTGAACAGTCTTGAAAGGACGATAAACAAGCAGCAGATGCTCTTTGGCATAAACCAGGGCGGAACATATGACGATCTGAGGGTCGAGCATATGGACAGGATCGCGAAGCTTGATCTTGACGGATATGCTATAGGCGGACTTGCGGTAGGAGAGAGCCACGAGGAGATGTATCATATCCTCGATGTAGTCGTGCCGCATGCGCCGGAGGACAAACCG
>CAJFNT010000003.1 GCA_904395315.1 uncultured Clostridia bacterium | reverse complement strand
TATTATTTTATTAAAACAAATACTAATATTATATCGTATTATAAGTGAAAGGAGGTTAGAAAATGCTTTTGTCTAATAATGATGTTGAACATATTTACACTATATATGCAGATATGGTGTATCGAATATGTTTTTTGAGTCTAAAGAATAAGACTGACGCTGAAGACGCAGTACAGGGGGTATTTATAAAATTATTAGAAAATCAAGATAGAATCAAAAGTGAGGATCATTTAAAATATTGGCTTATTCGTGTGACACAAAACCTATGCAAAGATATAATCAAAAAAAATAATCACTCCAGAAAAGAGTATCTTTTCGATATTAAAGACAGTCAAGCACTTTACGAAAATAATAATATCTCATGTTTAGGTGAAGCGTTGGCAAAATTATCTCAAGAACATATGCTCCCCATTTATTTGCATTATTATGAAGGATACTCGTATAAGGAAATAAGCACAATGCTAAAAATTCCTATTACAACGATTAAAATGCGTATTTATTATGCAAAAAAGAAGTTAAAGCTATTGATAGAGGAGGATATAAAAAATGACAGAGAATGATTTAAAGAAATACTTTTCGGAAATTCATTTTGATAAGCAAAAGAAAAAAGAGATCTTGTTGAATGTTATGGAAAAAAATGTTCATGAAGAAGAGAAAAAACATATTAGATTACATATATTAGTAGCGTGCGCCGCCGTAATGTCTGTTTTATTAATAATTACAACTGCTGTTGTAGCAAATAGGGCAGTAATTCATGATTTACTACAGAAATATTTGGGGGTTAACAATGGAGAAACAATACAATCTATTGAACCTGATAGTAAACAATATTCATGTTGTGATAAGGATATTCGTGTTAATATTTTGCAGACATTATCAGATAATAAAACTGTATATGTATTATATGAAATAGTTTTTCCTAATAATGAAACAGCTGTTGTTCAAAATGATCCTGATGCGGTCTCATTTACTATAGGAGGAATTACAGATGGAACATATACCATAAAACCATTGTCGATTAGCGAGAATACAGTTCAAAATATTATTATTTATGATACATCGGAACAAATAACATCCCAGAATGAGTTAACGCTTAACATAAATAAAATATTTACACAACAATATGAAATAAACGGAAGCTGGATAATAACGTGGAATTCCAATAGTGAAAGTAATAATATATCACTAAATACCCATATTACCTTATCAAGTAATAACGCCTCTGCTATTATAAATCAAATATATTTGTCACCGTTATCGCTATCTTTAGGGACACAAACAAATGAGATTGATTCTATAACAGATAATGCTCTGTCAATTGTAGTTCATACAGTTCAAGGTGAAATATCTGTTAACGAAATATTAGATGATAAGGCGATTTATTATGATAAAGAGTCAGGTACATGTGAAATATATTATAGATTTCATCAGATGCTAAAGATTGAAGAAATAACAGGTATTACAATAGAAAATCAATATATTGATTTAATCAATATTTCGTAGTTTGAAGTCCGTTATATATTGTGTAAACATATATGAGTCTATTTAGTATGAAAATATAATTAGCTGAAAAATCATATTATAATACATCATTATGTGGATTAGACCAGAACAACATAGCAAGAATAGAGTGTAACAGAAATACTGCCGGTATACTCAATTCTTGCGTAAAGAATCAAAGGATGGGGTCAGCAAGATAATGTTGTGGATTCAATGTATCGTGAACTATTCGTAAATATCATTATGCTTGATATAAGAACTTTTTACTGCAAATATTGACATTATACTAAATATTTGGTATAATATTGTTGAATTATCAAAGTGTTGTATAATGTTTCTTTTTGAGGGAAATTAGTATTATGACTAAGAAAGAGAGGTAAATTATTATGAAAAAGTTCAAGAAAGTGATAGCGATCGCTTTAGGGGTGATGTCTGTTTCGGCCATAAATATTCCGGCGCTTGCTATATACAATGCCGATTATCCTGATGCGGATGTAATATCACAGTACGGCTATCATCCCTGGGCTCCAAAGGGGGATGAGGACTTTTTAGACCTTACAAACTATTCTTTTGGGGATTCAATGAATGGGGTATCTTCAGCAAATGGCAACGGCTATTCTGATTTCTGGTTCAGAGCTTCAAACGGGGATCAAATAATACTGAATTTAGGTCTCGTAGACACAAACGGTACTTCCGGAACAGTGACGCTTACGGTAAGAAACAAGTATGATGATAATGTTGTATATGGAAAAGATGGAAAAGCTATGGAATGTGCTTTTGTTTCGGATAATGACGCTTTTATGCCGAATAACGCAATTGCCGCATTTACATTTGCAGAGCCGACGGATTTTTATATTGAAATAAAAACATCAGATCCGGTAGAAACAAGATGTTACGGCACGTATTATATTACAAGATTGGATCATGTAGAATAAATCACGGGAAACAAAATTTGTAAAAATATGCATTTTTAAAGGATATATTTTGGATAGGATAACGGGAGAATAACATAGCGGGATAGAGTATACCGGAAATATTGCGGTATACTCTATTCTTTTGTAAAGGATAAAGAATGGCAAAATCATCGAGCTCGGTCATATTTGACTTCTGCGCAGCCGTGAGCTTTTATATTAAAAAATAATCTTGCATAGCGGCGTGATTTATGGTATACTATTTGTTGTTAACAAGTAATATAGATTATATAGAAAGCGGTATAAATATGTTTTTATCAGATAAATGGAAAGATTATCTTGTTGTTGACGCAGCGGGCGGAGAAAAGCTTGAATATTGGGGGAAGTATCTTTTAAGACGTCCCGATCCGATCGCTGTATGGGATAAGAAAGCTGATCTTGAACGGTGGAACAATGTAGATGCCTTATATCATCGTTCCAACAAGGGCGGGGGCAAATGGCAGGTCTTCAATAAAAACATGCCTGATAAATGGCAGATCCGTTATCGTGACCTGGTATTTAATGTGCGTCCTACCGGTTTTAAACATACCGGTCTTTTCCCGGAACAGGCAGTCAACTGGGACTGGATAGCCGGACTTATAGAGAGCGCGGAAAGACCTGTAAAGGTCTTGAATCTGTTTGCGTATACAGGCGGAGCAACGGTATCCGCATTGAGGGCGGGCGCTGAAGTGTGTCATGTTGACGCGTCGAAAGGTATAGTAACATGGGCTAAGGAGAATGTTGTATCGTCGGGATTGGCTGACAGGCATGTCAGATATATAGTTGATGATGTGGTCAAGTTCGTAAAAAGAGAAATACGGCGCGGAAACAAATATGACGGCATTATAATGGATCCGCCATCCTATGGGCGGGGACCGTCAGGCGAGGTTTGGAAAATAGAAAATGAACTTTACATGCTTGTTGAAGATTGTGTGAAAGTTATGTCTGACACTCCGTTATTTTTCCTTATAAACTCGTATACTACTGGACTGTCGGCACAGGTGCTGCGAAATATCCTGACTCTTACAGCGGCTGAAAAGTATGGCGGCGAGATAGACGCTGACGAGATAGGCTTGCCGATACAAGCAAGCGGACTTGTTCTTCCGTGCGGTATAAGCGGAAGATGGTGGAAGAAATAAATCGTGTCGTTGGGCAGGAAAAGGGGGTAATATAATGCTGAAAAACAAAACCGTCGTACTGGGAGTTTCGGGCTCGATAGCGGCATATAAAGCGGCGAATCTTGCGAGGATGCTGAAAAAGCTCGGCGCCGATGTACAGGTGCTCATGACGAAAAATGCTGAGAATTTCATAAATCCTATAACCTTTGAGACGCTTACACAGAATAAATGTCTTATAGACACATTTGACAGAAATTTTCAATACAGTGTTGAGCATGTCGCGATCGCAAAACGCGTCGATGTTGTTATGATAGCGCCGGCGTCGGCGAACGTGATAGGAAAGATAGCAAACGGTATCGCGGATGATATGCTTACGACGACAGTGATGGCGTGTCCCTGTACAAAGATAATTTCCCCGGCTATGAATCATAATATGTTTCATAATCCGATCGTGCAGGACAATATAGATAAGCTCAGAAAGCACGGATATAAGATAGTTGAGCCGGGACATGGTATGCTTGCGAACGGTGATATAGGTGACGGGCGTATGCCTGATGAGGGGATACTGCTTGAATATATATTGAGGGAGATCGCGTTTGAGAAGGATCTCGCCGGCAGAAAAGTGCTTGTAACAGCGGGAGCGACGCGGGAGCCGATAGATCCGGTAAGATTTATAAGCAATCGCTCTACCGGTAAAATGGGTGCCGCGATAGCAAGAGCGGCTATGTACCGAGGCGCCGATGTCACTTTGGTTGCCGGGCATATGGATGTGGAACCGCCGATGTTCGTTAGAGTGGTCGATGCGGAGACAGCCGAGGATATGTATAATGAGGTGAGCTCATTGGCGCCCTATATGGATATCATAATAAAATCGGCTGCTGTCGCGGATTATACTCCTGCGAATGTCGCCGAGGAGAAGATCAAAAAAAGCGACGGCGATGCGGCGATACGCCTTACAAGAACGAAAGATATATTAAAGCATCTTGGTGAGACACGCAGAAACGGGCAGTTTATATGTGGTTTCTCAATGGAGACAGAGAACGTTATCGAGAATTCCACAGCGAAACTCAAAAAGAAAAAAGTGAACATGATATGCGCGAACTCAATAAAGGCAGACGGAGCCGGGTTCGGCACCGATACGAATATTATATCGATAATAACGAATGAAGGCGTAAAAGAACTTCCAAAGATCTCGAAATTTGAGGCGGCGAACGCTATATTGGACGAGATAAAGAAGAGACTGCCAGCGGGCTGAAAACAAAAGAAATTTAAGGATAAAAGGAGAGTTAAACGAACTCATGAGAATGAGGAAGAAGAAAAATTGCGCGGCTCGTATGGAACGCTGCGGAGATGTATTGATAAAGGATCCTGAGACGCACAAGGGGCAGTGGAGCGCCGTTTTTGAAAATGATAATCCTGTGCATTTGGAAATAGGCTGCGGCAAGGGCGGATTTGTTGCGGGAATGGCGGAGCTGCATCCCGAGGTCAATTTTATTGCGATCGAAAAGGTCGAGGATGTCCTTGTGATGGCTATGGAAAAGGCTGTTGAAAAGAAGCTTCAGAATGTGCGGTTCATGTCAATGGATGCGGAAAAGATAGATGAATATTTTGAAAAAGGCGAGATAAGCAGGATATATTTGAATTTTTCGGATCCGTGGAAAAAGAATAAGCAGGCGAAAAGAAGGCTTACTCATAAGAATTTTCTTGACAGATACAAGTGTATACTCGAAAACGGAAGCTATATATGGTTCAAGACGGATAATAAGCAGCTGTTTGAGTTCTCTTTGAACTCGTTTGCGGCGGAGAATTTTAAGCTTGAGAATATAACGCTTGATCTTCATAATTCAAAATTCGAGGGCAATGTCATGACTGAGTACGAGAAAAAATTTGCTGAACAGGGACAGCCGATATACCGCCTTGAGGCGGTGTATCTTGGCTGGGAGGATAACAGGGTCAGTCGATAAACTTGAGTACCGGTTTAGCGGCCGCAGCCGCGCGGAATTCGCTTGGCGTAAGCCCCGTATATTTTTTGAAAAGCCTGGACATATAGATCGGTGAATTGAATCCGCTTTCGAGCGCGATCTCAGTCACCGATTTTTTTGGATCTTTGGAAAGCAGCATTTTTGCGCATTTCGTTTTCAGTGTATGGATATACTCCATTATTGTTATTCCGGTGTTTTTCTTAAAAAGGCGGCAAAGATAGTACTTTGTTATATGGAAATGCTCGGCTATTTCATCGATAGATGCAATGTCTTTGTATTGGGCTTTTATATACTCGATTATTGCGGCTGTTAGACCGCCGGAAAGCGCTGCCGCTTCGATCGTGTCAGTTTGCGAGGTCGATCCGTTAAGAAATATAAGTATTTCAGCAAGAAGCGCGTAACACGATTCGGGTGCTCTGTATCGTATTTTTTCAAGCAGAGCGTTGACGTACTCAAAATCATCCTTTGATAGGCTTATTACCCGGTTTTTCGGGGTAAAGCATGATAACATCGAGTCTGCGGCGCTGACAGTGAAGTACTCTTCGATATATTTGCGGCTGAACTCGATACGCTTGCGCTTATATGCGTCACCTATCGTTTTGTGATAGATCCCCGGCGGGATAAGTACAGCATCATATTTTTTTATGTCATACACGGAATTTTCTATTATGTATCTTCTGCTGCCGCTTTCAAGGAAATACATCTCGTATGCGTCATGGCAGTGAAACGCGCCCATGTCCATCGGTTTGCTTGAAGAGGTTTTTTCGAATTCAAAATGTTCCGAATCCATTTTAAGATAGTTCCTTTCCGGGTAATTAAAATACCGGTCCCTGACAAGTCAGAGACCGATATCTCATATCAGATCTTTATCATGCAAGACCAAACTGTTTTACGCAGTCGTCAATTATATCATCTATAAGAGCCATTGCCTTGTCGAACGAGTCATCGTATGTTCCGAGATAGAGTTTTATCTTGGGTTCTGTTCCTGACGGACGTACAATGAAATATGATTTTCCGTCGGATAAGTCGTAGCGGAGCACGTTCGATTTGGGGAGACCTGTGAGCGGAGAAACATTTCCGTCTTTATCGGTTATTGTCTGCGCTGAGTAATCCGTGGTCTTTACAACATCAAGACCGTTTACCTTTGTCGGAGGATCGTTTCTTAATCCAGTGAGTATTGCAGCCATCCTCTCCATACCGTCTTTGCCGGGCATTGTATACGACATGGTTTTCTCCGCGTAGTATCCGTATTTCTTGTAGATGTCCTGGAGCGCTTCGTAGAGTGATTTGCCTTTTGTTTTATAATAAGCAGCCATTTCAGCGATAAGCATCGATGCAACTACTCCGTCCTTGTCGCGGGCATGGTTGCCTACAAGGTAACCGTAGCTTTCCTCAAAGCCGATAAGATATGTATGGTTCTTCTTCTCGGCAAATTCAGTCATTTTTTCTCCTATATACTTAAATCCGGTGAGCACATTCATCACTTCTATGCCGTAGCTTTTCGCGATAGCTGCTGCAAGCTCGGTAGTAACGATCGTTTTTATGACAACACCGTTTGCTGGAAGATTGCCCTGCTCTTTTCTTG
Organism: uncultured Clostridia bacterium; assembly: GCA_904395315.1. Lineage (GTDB taxonomy): Bacteria > Bacillota > Clostridia > UBA1381 > UBA1381 > Ornithomonoglobus. Next base: position 6,749 of record CAJFNT010000003.1, on the reverse strand, counting down.
AACGTAAAATATATTCAACAAGCAGCGAGCCTGTTTGGTTTCCTGTCAGCGTTCTGTAAACGCCCTCCGCGTCGCGTACAACGATACCGACTCTGTCGCAGTCCGGATCTGTTCCGATAATGACGTCTACGTCGTTTGCTTTCGCGATATCTATAGCTATGGTGAAAGCTTCCTTGTTTTCGGGATTAGGTGATTTAACGGTGGGGAAATTGCCGTCCTCTGTATCCTGCTCTTTTACAACAAGCACATTTTTAAAACCTATTCTCTTCAGTATCTCCTTTACAGGACGTGAACCTGTGCCGTGAAGCGGTGTATAAACGAGCTTGAATGTGTCAGCAACCTCTTTTACCGCCTCGGGATTGAGCTGCTGAGTCTGAACTGTAGCAAGGAATTTTTCGTTTAGCTCAGGTCCCACTATCTCGATCATGCCGGCTGACTTTGCCTCGTCAAAATCAGCGTATTCCACACTGAATATATCTATAGCGTCCATAGCGTCGATAACGGTCTGAACAGCCTCGGGAGGAAGCTGACCGCCATCCGGGCCGTAGACCTTGTAGCCGTTGTATTCCTTGGGATTGTGTGATGCGGTTATCATTACGCCTGCCGCGCAGCCAAGCTCGCGTATGCCGAATGACACTTCGGGCACCGAATGCACCGCGTCAAAAAGATATACTTTAACTCCGGCTTTTGCAAGCACTTTCGCTGTTTCGCGCGCGAACTCGCGTGACATGATACGGGTGTCATATCCTATAAGGACACCTTTTGCAGCCGCTTCAGAGCCTTCTTTGTTGACATATTCAGCAACACCGTGGCTTGCCTGTCTAACATTATAGATATTGAGCCTGTTTGTTCCTATTCCCAAAACGCCTCTCATTCCGGCGGTGCCGAATTCAAGGTCGCGGTAAAAGCGGTCCTCAAGCTCTTTTGGATCGTCTTTAACTGCCAAAAGCTCATTTTTCGCGGCATCGTCAAGAACGTCTGATGCGAGCCATTTTTCATAGTTTTCCATATAACCCATTTTACAAAACCTCCGTTTGTTTATATTCAAAGAGCGGCCGCTGCTGCCGGCTGCCCCTTTTATATTCGGACCGCGCAATCTGATTTCGCAGTCTAAATCAACTATTTCTATTATACAATATTTTGGACAAAAATTCAACACCGAATATATATCCATTTATAAAATTTGTGTAAAAATTACTACAATATTCCCTTTATTTAGCCTTTTTGCACAAATAGGGGTCGCTAAGGCGCTTGACGTATCGAAATGCATGTGATAAAATTAATATCTCGATAAAATATTTACCGGAGGGCGGACAGATATGCTCAGAAATTTAAATAAAGTTGTTAGTCTTACGAGGAAAGCTATAGAAGAGTATGATATGGTAAAGGAGAATGACAGGATATCGGTAGGGGTCTCGGGCGGCAAGGATTCGCTTGTGCTTTTGGCGGCGCTTTCAGAGTTGTCGCGTTATCATCCGAAGAATTTTACCGTGATCGGTATATCTCTTGATATGGGATTCGGAAATGACTTTGAGCCGATAAAACGTTTTGCTGAAGAGCTTAATGTGGAATACTATGTAAAGAAAACGAATTTCAAGGAGATAATTTTCGATATACGAAAGGAGTCTAATCCGTGCTCGCTGTGCGCAAAGATGCGGAGGGGGGCGCTGAATGATATGGCGCTTGAACATGGCAGTAAAACTGTTGCTTTAGGACATCATAATGACGATGTCTTGGAAACTTTTTTTCTCAGCCTTTTATATGAGGGGAGAGTGAGCTGTTTTGCGCCTGTTACATACCTTGACAGGACAGGGGTGACACAGATACGTCCTATGATATATGTTCCTGAAAGAGACATCAGAGGCGTGGTAAAACACGGGGGAGTCCCGGTTGCTGGAAGTCTCTGCCCTGCCGATGGGGAGACGAAACGGGAGCAGATGAAGGAGCTAATAAGAAGACTTGAAAGAGAAACTACTCCCGGACTAAAAAAAAGGCTTTTTCATGCAATACGGGCGAGTAAGATAGATGGATGGAAAGTGTAAAATTTTAGTCGGAAAAAGTAAATATATAATAGTTTTTTTGCTTGACATATCGGTATGTTTTCTGTATAATAATAATAGGAGCAGTCTTTGATAGGCGGCTCCGGGAGCAGATGTGTGAAAGGATTGCAGTTTTATGGTAAAGCGCGGGGCGCAGACGTATGTGCCGGCGCGCGGGTTCTTTGTTTTGAAAGGATTTGATGAAAAGCAAAATGAATCGAGAGGTAATACTGTGTCTTAGAGAGCTTTTTTGCAATTCGAGACTTAGTGTGATGATGGACTTTACACAGCATGGAGACACATCGTGTCTGGCGCATACGATAGCGGTGGTGTATTGTGCTTTGGCGATCGCAAAGTTACTGCATCTGCGTGTGAACAAAAGAGAGCTTATACGCGGCGGGATACTGCACGATTATTTTCTTTATGATTGGCATGATGGTGAGAAGGGACGGAAAATTCACGGATTTACGCATCCGTCTTCAGCGCTTGCGAACGCGGAAACTGATTTTAGTCTCAGCAAGCGTGAGCGTGATATAATAAAAAAGCATATGTTCCCTCTTACGGTAAAGCCGCCGATGTTTCGCGAAGCATGGCTGATCTGCCTGGCGGATAAGATATGCGCGTGCAGAGAAGCTGTCAGAAAGGATGCCTATCCTGAGATCACAAGGATGGCGTACAGACAGCATGCTAAGATCTCGGCGATGAGTCGGTAAACAGGCACGGCGCGGTATCCGCGCCGCCTGTTTGGTCAAAAAAACAAATGACGGTGTTCTGCCGATTATTAAAACGAAAGAAGCTCTTGCGTGAATAAACGGAGGAAGGTGATAACAATGACGTTATCTCAATATTTCATTTGTTTTATAGTATACAGTTTTTTGGGATGGGTATATGAGTCGCTTTTTTATACTTTTCAGTTCAAAAAGCCGGTAAATACCGGATTCCTGAGGGGCTGTATATGTCCTATATATGGATTTGTATGTGTTATAAATATCGTTATACTGGGCGATGTAAAGAGCAATTTGGCGATATTTATAGCAAGTATGATAACTGTTTCGGTAATGGAATACATAGTTTCTTATCTGCTTGAACATTTATTTGGGAAAAGATGGTGGGATTACAGCGATTGGCCGTTGAATATCAACGGGAGGATAAGTCTTATATCATCTCTGGGCTTCGGGGCTATGTCTTTGATACAGCTGAGGTTCCTGCATCCGGCTATAATGAAGGTCATAGTACATATCCCGCCCGGCACGATGAAGCTTATAACTATCCTGTTTATAGCGGCGCTGGCGTATGATCTGTACAGCACGATCAAGGATATGGATAAATCGGATGATAAGCTTTGGTTTGTGGATGAAGAATCGGAGACGATAAGGCAGGCTAATGAAAAACTTGAAGAAAAGAAAAAGAATATAGCTTTGCGATATACTATCATGAAAGACAGGATAAGGAATACTCTGAACAGATGATATAGGGTGGCGGCTGCCGCCCTATATTAAAATATTAAACAGTGACCGATCAGATAATTGCGAGATCCGTAAATGGATTTGGCAATTATTTGTTTGAAGGCAGCTTTTTGAAGGGGTGTGAAATGTGGAGGAGTCAAGACTGGGGCTGTGGCTTGAGAGAGCTTTGCCAAAGATACTGCTGTTTATAATACGAATTGTTGAGACGTTTGCAGCCAGTATAATACCGTCGGTAATAAGCGTGATAATAATTTTTCTTGCTCCGAGCGAGAGATCATGGTCAGTTTTGAGCGCGTTTTGTTTTGTTGTCACTATGGCGGTGAATTGGTATTTTTGGCTGGATTTTGCTGTTGAACGTGAGAGTGTGAAAGAATTTTATATCATAAACGGAATAGTTCAGGCTATATATATAGCAGCATCGATCGTAGGATATTTTTTTCTTGGATATCTTGTATATTCAATGACTTTTGCTTACCTGAGAGTTTTTGAGATCTTTGATATGAAGACTATACAGTCGGTCCTTCTGACAGATGGTGTGACCGTGCTTATCATGATAGTGTGCGAGCGGTGGTCACGCGGACATATCGACAAGATACGTGAAGTCCTGAAGAAAAACGGAGCTGATAAGATCGAGATGGAGGATAAATCAGAAAATGTTGTTCCCACTAAGCGTGATCAAGTGATAGAAACACTTTCGGTCGAGGAGATGGCTGAACAGGTGGAAAAAGATGAGGAAGAGCGATTGGAGATCGCAAAGAAGATCGCCGAAAGCGAACCGGAGGATCTATGGAGTGATGATATCTCAAAAGGGCATGGCGAGAGTATAGAAAGGGTAGATTATTCCGAAGAGGGTACCGATACGGATGAGCACGATTTTGTCCCGGGATCAGAAGAAAATGAGAACGCGGATTATAGCGCGGATTCTTTATGGAACAGTGAGATCTATAAAGGAAGAACAGATGACGGCAAGCCTGTCGCCGATTTTGAGGATGAGATGAGCGATGCCATGCCGGAAGAGCCGGATGACGGACCGCTGTGGAGCGAGGAATTCTATAAGGAAAGAGATAGATCTGAAGCTTTGGAGAACATATACGAGGAGGAGGAAGCCACGGCTGCGCCGGAGGATATTCCGTATGACGCGGACTCTTTGTGGAACAGCGATTTTTATCTGGGCAACAATAAAGATGATATACCGGAACGCATGCTCGATCTTGACGATGAGCCGGACGGATCATTAAATGAGGAAGCTGAGAGCGCTTATGAGCCTGATGCTCTTTGGGATGAGCTTCGTATCGGCACAGAAGAAAATGCAGAGGAAGAGGAGCCCGTAAATCCAAACGAGGAATATGACTCGGACTCTTTATGGGACAAGGATATGTACAGAGGGAAAAAATGATATACGAATAAGACCCCGTCAGATAACGCCGGGGTCTTGTTTTTATATGTTACTTGGTTATTGCGGCTCCGATATTTGTTACATCGCCTGCTCCCATGGTGAAAACTATATCTCCTTCGGCAACTGTATTTTTCAGATATTCTTCGATATCTGAAAAATCTTCCATATACTTTGCGTTTATCCCTCTTTCAGCTATTGCTTCAGCAAGTTTTTCAGCGGATGTTACGCCGTCGGGTTTTTCTCGCGCGGCATATATATGAGTTATAATAAGCTCATCTGTGTCGTCAAATGCGGTGAGAAAATCGTCCCATAATGTCCTGGTGCGTGAATAAGTGTGCGGCTGAAAAACACAAACGATACGCTTGTGAGGGAATGCCTTTGCGGCTGTGAGTGTCGCCTTGATCTCGGTCGGGTGGTGAGCGTAATCGTCCAGAACGACTGCGCCGTTTAGGAATCCCTTCTTCTCAAAACGCCTGTGTGTTCCCTTGAATGTCTCAAGTCCTTTTGCGGCGGCTTTGGCATTGACACCAAGTATCTCGCATACCGCGATGGTAGCGAGGGCGTTCAGGATGTTGTGCTCGCCCGGGACATTGAGTGATACCGAACATAATTTTTTACCTTTTTTGTATACATCGAATGACGGATAACCGGCATGGTAAACTATATTTTCAGCGTAATAATCATTTGAGTTCGATATCCCGTATGTTATGATATCAAGATCCGATCCCTCAAGGGCGAGCTTTATGTTTTCGTCCTCACCGTAAGCGACCACTTTTCCTATTCCTCGTGTCAGTTCAGCAAATTGGCGGAAACTGTCACGTATCATTTCTATGCCGGTAAAGAAGTCCAAATGATCCTCTTCTATATTTGTTATAAGAGCGACTGTGGGGAAAAATTTCAGGAAGCTGTTTGTGTATTCGCATGCTTCCGTAATGAACAGATCGGAAGTGCCGCAATGTATATTGCCCCCTATAAGGTCGAGTTCCCCGCCTATAGATATCGTAGGATCCTCGCCGGCTCCGATCAGGGCGTGTGCCAGCATTGATGTAGTGGTGGTTTTACCGTGTGTTCCGGCAACACCTACCGCGTGATGATATTCTTTCATCAGCGCTCCGAGAAACTCTGCTCTGTCTATGAGGCGTATCCCTCTCTTGCGTGCCTCTATCATTTCGGGGTTGTCATCCTTGACGGCAGCTGTATGTACCACAAGGTCTGCGTTGCCTATGTTTTTTCCATCGTGTCCTTCGTAGATCACAGCGCCTTCATTTTCAAGGCGCTGTGTTATATCCGAGCGTGCGCGGTCACTTCCGGTAACTTTATACCCCCTTGCAAGAGCGACATGCGCCAGCCCGCTCATGCTTATGCCGCCTATTCCTATAAAATGAATGACCGCATTATCGTTCAAATCGTTCATTGTAAATTTTTTCATAAATCGTATATCCTTTCAGTTAGAGACAGTGAACTTGCTCATAAAAGTTTATTGGACACAACAATGCGCCTTTTTCACATTGTTTCCCTTAATGATATTATATACCTATTTAACTAAAAATTAAACCTATTTTTTTTATTTTTAATATTATTTACAAAAAAAATAGATATGTAAATATGAAATTAAAATATATGCACAAAAAGCTTGACAAATAGGTAAAAATGATATAAAATAAATAAAAGAGTATCTGTTAGCGCAGAACAATTTTGCCCGTTTGTGCGGGCGCGGCATCACTGGATAGACTACAAGAATAACAAACAAAACCTTGTAATAGGAAGGTGGTGAAAATCTTGGAGATTACGGACATTAGGGTTAAGAAAATTCTGACTGACAGCACAGCTGAAAGCAAAATGAAAGCG
>CAJFNT010000002.1 GCA_904395315.1 uncultured Clostridia bacterium | reverse complement strand
TGAGCCCCGTGAATATGCTCTCCTTCGATATTCTAAGGCATCCCGTTATCACCGAGAATTCAAGCGCCGGATTGGTCTTCAGCGCCGACTCGAACAGTGACCGGATAAACGACACCATCTCATCGTAATATCCCGAAAAATACGCATCCTCGAGCAGCACATCATACTCGTCTATCAGGATTATGACTTTTTTTCCGTAATACTGATACAAGCATGTACTCAATAGCTTTATGGACTCGTTAAAAGCGGTCTCACTGTAATTTGAAATGTCCATTATCTTTTTGAATTTTTCATTATACCTCGGATTGATCTTCCCGGTATCGGAAATAAATGAATACTTTATAAACTGGTCCTGTATTTCACTGCACAAACTTTTAAGCGCTTTTTCATAGCTGCCCTGCTTCGCGCACTTCATGGACAGCGATATCACCGGATGTGTGTTCCTGTACTGCTCCAGCGTCCCGTAATGCTCAGAGATCTTAAGACCGTCGAACAGATACGCGCTATCCTTTTCCGTTATATCAAAGAAATACCTGAGCATGCTGAAATTCAGCGTCTTTCCGAACCGCCTCGGCCTTGTTATCAGATTGTTCTGTCCTCCGTCGTGCAGGATATCATATATCAGCATACTCTTATCCACATAATAGAATCCTCCATCTATTATCTGTTTAAAGTCCTCGTAGCCTATTGGTATCCTCTTTTTTCCGTTATTCAGAAGCATACATCCTCACCCCGCGTTCGCTATATTTTATCTCATTATAAAGTATACCATATATCCGTTAGATTTTCAACAGATTTTCAGATTCGATTTGTGTATTTTGGTATAACAATATCAACTTTCAAGAGTATGTTTCCCGCCTGTAAGAATGAATTTGGCATAACCATCTGTTAGACCTTCTGATGGCATGGACTCATTTTTCTCGAGCGGCATATAAACCTCCGCGGTCGTATTTTCCGGAATAATGACATCCATTTTAATGTGACCGCCCGTTTTTCTGATATCCAACACAATATCTCCCCTTATCGACGGCACAGTGCACTTTATAAAGTCCAGTCCACACATGTGTGGTTTTATTTCAAATGTTCTGTACGCTGTATCAAGCGGTCTTATTCCGGCTATGTATTTCGACATTGTGATAAGCGGGCCACCGGACCAGGCATGATTAAGTGTCCCGTCCATGTTCCAATACTCCCACAGTGTCGAGTAATCGTATTCTACCATTTCCCTGTAACGTGATCTCATACGTTTTACCGCATAGTCTTCATGTCCCATTTCGCACAGAGCATCAAGCACATACTTTTCCATATATGGGCTTGCATTTTCGGTCGACTGCAGAACATTTAAAATACTGTCATACAGCTTTTTATCCGCTAAGCCTGAAAGCACGGCAAGCGCGTTTGCACGGTCATCAGGTTTCTTGTTTTTGGTCGAGCAATAGTAATATCCTTCTTTCAAAAATATCCTGTCATAATTTTTTCTAATGCTGTTCATACGCTCATCATATAATCCAATGTCGTTTTCATATCCAAGCAGAGCCGCCATTTTTCTGCAGCTTTCCGCCGCCATATAATACCATGCATTCTCCATGGGAGCAATGTCGGCATTATCACCCCAGTCGGGCCAATCCCAGCTTCCCTGTCTATGCTCAACCAATCCGTCAGAATTCAGTTTGTAGCTTAAAATATAGTTTTTCGACATAGGATATACGGTTTCAATAACGCTTTTGTCACCTGTATAATCATAATAGTAGGAAAATCCCCATATCCCCGCAAGGTTCTGAAACGGCAGCTCAAACTGCTCCGTACCGGATGGCACGACCGTAAGCATATGTCCCGAGTCCTCTGCCCAGCCGGCCATAGAATCCGCGCCTTTACGATAAAGCAGCAGCGCTTTTTTATCGAGACAGTACATCATCATCTGCATCTCAACATTTACATCCCCCCACCACTGCACACGCTCCCTGTCGGGACAGTCCATAAATGTATCACGCATAGTGATATACAGGGTGCGGAGCGATTTTTGCCACAGCCTGTTTAAAAATTCATCATCACATTCAAAGCTGCCAGCAAATTCAGTATCATACCCTGTCTCACGGTACCGCAGCTTATGTACGGTAACTCCGGCAGGGATAGTATAATAAATATACTCTCCGTTTATCCAGCCCAGACATTCGTATTCCTGCGCTCCGTCCTTTGTATAATATACTGACATCACACTCTTGGTTTCATACAACAGATCATCATACGTATCAGATTTTAATGAAATCTTCTTTCCTTGTTCAGCGCTTATATTCATATACGGAGTGACCTGTGCGTTATACGGAAGCTTCATCTTCAAAATCGTTTCCTTCGTTGTTGTAAACTCTGCAAATTCAGCCGAGTTTTCATAATCTTTCAAACCGTAGTCTTTGAACAAAGGAATAATGCGTTTTCTCAAACTGCCGTACGGTCCCTCATCCGCTCCGCATACAATATCCGCATTATCCCACAAAGATGTATCGTAATCTTCGGCATACCATTCACCTATATCTCTCGCTGCATCAAAATATATATTTGACTCCGGAAGCCTGAAATTAGCCGGTACATCATATTCATCCGGGCTTACATACGCGGGATGCTTCATAACATGCCACGACCCGTCTGACGATACGATCTCTCCGTTTATATCTGCCTCAAACAATAATCCTCCAACGCCGCTTGAAAGATGAGAAAATCCGTTTTTCCCGAAAAACCATACAAGTACAGCTACTTTATTCTCACCTTCCTTTAGATACTTCGCAATATCAAGCTCATCGTAATAGGTACTCGTTTTTGAAGGTCCGCGCTTTACGCCGCCCTCAAACACTGCACGCTTACCGTTTACGTACAGCCAATATTTCGAGTCGACCGCGATCTTCACATCAGCCTGTGACGGTTTCCGGGGCAGGTCAAATTTCTTCACAAAACACATCCATGTATTTTCGGCATTTTCACCGTTTTTCCATATCCATTTCGTATTAACGTTCATAATTAAAACTCCTCTATATATTTCTTTCCCTCATACCAGCAAATCATATTCAGCACAAGCATATTCCAATTCTGAAAACCCGGATTAATGACCGGGGCACCGTCATCGGGGGAATAATATTCATGCATGACTCCGGTGTTTATAACGTCTTCTCCAAAAAGTCTTATAGTTTTTTCACAAAGCTCATATGCTTCATCTGTATAACCGTATCTCAATAAGCCGCGGAAGGTCAAGTAATTGGATATACCCCATACCGGTCCGAGCCAACATGACGGATTATTTGACGCAGCAACACGGTACATTTTCTCCTGCTTTGAAAGTGTCCGGATCCCTCTGAAGCAGTTAAATGAATTCGTGTCGCGGTATCTTTCAGCCACCTGCGCTGCTTGATCTTCTGTTGCAATACCTGCCCAGAGCGCCATAAAACCGCTCCACACATCTATCCTCTGTATAAGGCAGTCCCAATGGCGCGGCATTCCTCGATGATAAAATTCGCCATCTGAAAAATCTACCTCACGCAGATTAATGTCAACATTATGGAAAAAGCCGTCTCGCTCGTCATAGCAGTGTTTGCGCACCGCGCGTATCAGCTTATCATGCTCGGATCTGTACAGTTCCATCGCATCTTTCATGCCGAGGCTTCCGCTCAGATATTCCATAGCCTCCAGTTCCTTGACCATAAGACAGTTAAGATAGATAGACGCCGATGAGCCGTCGGGACGGTAAAAGGTGCATGGGTCATTGTCAACACCGATCATCCTATCCGTCTGCCAATAGAAAAGACCGGTCAGTCTATGTCTGTGATGTACAAAGTAATTGTTGATATGATACTGCAGCTTTTGAAAATCATTTCTAAGCCATTCTGCATCGCCGCCGTCATGCCTTACAAGGAACGCCGCATGCTGCGCCAGTATCGGCTTGTGCATATTTTCCTTGTAAATATCCTTTGGACGCATATCACTGGGATTTGAATTTCTTGCTATCATTATGGGCATATATCCGTCAGATCCTGTGAATGAAAGAAAATTCAGTATGCATCCTCTTTCGTATTCGCACGCTTCCGAGCAGTCTGTCCCAACGTCCTCAAGTATCTGCTTCAGTGCCACATTTGAAAAGTACGAATCCCAGTCCCATAGAACATCACCGTATGACGGAGAACCCGGTGTCAAAAATGCATACGGAAGAACGCCGCCACTTTACCTATACATTTTCTTATAATCTTTTCTCATATATGCGCGCAACGCATCTATATACTTCTGCATAATCTGCTCCTCTTCTTTCCCGCCGCTCTTTTCTATATATCAAACTGAGCGAGGCAAGAATATATCAAAATTTATCCTCTGATCGGTTCGGACATATCTTTATTATAATTAATTTATATTAAAACGTCAATATTTCCCCTTGCTCTATATATCGCAAATATTGACATGTTTCAAAAAATACTGTATAATATTTATAGGAGGCGAAATCTATGACCAAAAAATTTTTGATGAAAGATTATTTCGAGGATGATAAACCGTATTTTATCGATTTCTTTCTTGAGCATCGCGAGATCAATATGCACTCGCATGAATTCTGGGAAATATCATACGTTTTTGAAGGCAGAGGAACACACTGCTATGAGGACGGCAGAACAGAAACGATAAAAGAAGGTGAATTTATATTCATAAGCCCCGAAGCTTCTCACTGTATAGTTTCTCCGCCTCCCGATAAAGGCAGCTGGGTGCGCGTTTGCAACTTCCTGATTTCAAACGAATACATGGATGTTTTACTCGGATATCTGAAACAGGCGCGTGAGCTTGACGAATACATACTGAGAAATATGATTTTCGAAAACAAAACGTTCTGTATCCATCTATCTGATGATTCCGGAAGCGTAAACAATCTCATAATGACGGCTGCCCATGAATACAAACACTTTTCTGACTGCAGCGATAAGATCATTGAAAATTCAGCTGTCAGTCTTCTTATGTATATTATCAGACTATATGAAAAAACACTAAAAAAAGAAACCGTAACAACTACCAAAAACGAAGTCATAGATGATCTGATCAGATACATAAACTCAAACTTCGGAAGCAATATAACACTTGATTATCTTGCAGCATACGTACATCTATCCCCCGCATATCTGTCACGCTATTTTAAAAAACACACCGGAAAGAATATATCGGAATTTATCACAGAGACAAGGATCGAAAAGGCGAAATATAGGCTTAGAACAAGCAACTGGACAATTCATGATATATGCGAATACTGCGGTTACGGATCTATAGCGAATTTTCATAAAGTATTCAAAAAAACAGTCGGAATGAGCGCAGGAGAATACAGAAAATCATTTTCGTAGATACAAAAAAACTTATCTGATATTTGAATACATATCTATTCAAGGAAAAACATCAGTCACGCTATATTTTTACTATCACAATTTTTTATCTATTTAACTTTATAATCGAGGTCGGCACTCAGTGACGGCCGACCTCGATCATACCCCTGGGATTACTTCACCCAGTCCTCCCATGCGTATTCTTCTTTTGTATTCTTCATATAATCCTTCGTCAGTTCCAGTGCCACGATTGTGTTCAGACACCACTGTGCCGTGAAGTTCGTGCTTATCCAGAACATCTCGTCGAGCGCCTTGTTGTTGAAGTAATTCTCTATCACTTCCTTGTCAAAGCCCTCGTTCTTGTCCTTTCCGGCAAGCGAGTGTATCAGTACCTGCCATACCTGGTACGCGAGCTTTTCGTTCTTCGTCTCCCTTGCCGCATAGCCTACCATGCCCGCAGCCATGTACGGATATACGAAACCGTTTCCGGTGAGCAGTCCGTTCGACGCCTTCACCTTTTCCTCGACCGGCAAATAATAGAACTCACCGTACTGGATCAACATATCCTTGAACACATCGTCACCAAGCAGGTTTGCAAGCTCCATCCATGTCTGCGGTCCGCCCATACATACCGCAAGATGCGAGCCGCCCGCTGCGCTCTCGCCTATGTAACCGAGATGTCCGGTGTATGGATCATACTCAAAGTTTGAGCCGGAGATCATCCTCATCGGCGCCTTTTTGAGATCGTCTATGCCTGTCTGTATCTTGTCGCGGTACTTTGTATTCTCGTGTCGCTCCCACTCGGTGTACCAGTTCGAGCAATATGTAGACCAGTCAGGGCCGCTCCTTGCATGTGTCGGCAGCTTCATTGATTCCTTGTCATAAAATGCTCCGAGCGGATCGTTCTTCAGCGTCGCATAATCACCGTCACGCACATCATCGAACACATCGCCGATCCTCGGATCGCCGCCCATGATGTAATATAGCGCCCTGTGATGTCCCGCCATCGCGATCCTCGGCTCCTTGCACGAGTCGCCCCAATGGATAACGTTGTGACGGCTGCCTATGCCCTTCTTGTCGCCTATATGGTATACGTCAACATCGGCGGCATGACGGCTCATCGCCTCCGCCATATCGAATATATCGCCGCGGCCGCTTCTTAAAAACGCATACCACAGCCAGAGCGTCGGCACAAGCTCGGTGTTCTGCCATGCGTAGCCGCCCATGTCGTATTTCCAGCAGTGTCTGCCGTAATCATACGTGTGCATCACGTCACCATAGTTAAAGAGTCCGTACCAATGGCGCTGCTCAACCTCCTTGATGTAGAAATCTACCGCCTTGTCAAGCTCATCCTCCAGCCATGCTTTAAGAGGCGTAGATCTGTCCGGGAGCGAGAACACGCCCATCACATCAGTATCCTTATATACCTGCGGCTCACACACCGCAACAGCCGGACGCTGCACAGCATCCGCATCATTCATCAATTTCTCATCAGACGGAGTGCCGGAATATACCATAACCGAGATCTCGTTCGTTGAGGCAACACCGTAAGGATCGGAGCCTACCCACGGGTAGCCCTCGTAATATGTCTGATCATGCGCGATCGTATCGTAATGACGCATATCCAGCGGTTCCGCCTCGGTCGGATGTATCCATGCCGAAAGCGTTCCGGCATCGGACGAAAGTCCGGACGCGTTTATCGCTGACGGCGCCTTCTGATAAAAACTTCTCATTGCTACAGCAAAGCCGCCGTTTTCGTCACCGGCATACATAAGTCCCTTCGAGCGTCCGCCAAAATTTGCGTCGATATAAGCGCACTTCTCCGGAGCAGTCCTCTTCTTAACGATAAAGCTGTCCGGAGTAACCTGATACAATTTATAACTGTCCCAGATCGTTACGTTGTCAAGCATCTCCGCGCATGGCTGACCGTTTCGCGAGTCTATTGCGTCCGAAACATCGACGTTTTCGCCGCGCATCTGCATATCGTAATACTTCGTTCCTATCCTCGGTCTCCAGACATTGAGTATCTGAAGCGGCTCATGCATTATACCATAGTCGCCCGCGATCTTTACCCGCCTGTTCATACAAGATCCGCTCATATTTCGCGTAACATCGACGCTCAGTCCGCCGATCAGATCGGTCTGCGGGTCTCCGTCATAAATAAACGTATGCATTATGTCGATCTTGTTAGAGTTTTTATACATTGTAAATCTCAATATAAATTGCAGGAACTCTGAGCCGTCCGCAGCCTTATGTGTCCCCTTCATACGCACGACCGTCTTTACCGCGCCCGTATCCTCGATCACACATTCGTCTGCCTCACCGTAAAACGGTATGCTTCGCTTCACCGTGTCGTCGCCGTCATACTTTACGACTGACTTAACGGCGCGTATGCCTACCTCAAGCTCCGGCGTTTTCATAATAGTTCTGCTGCCGGTGAAGAATTCCGCCTTGAAAAGCCCATTATCAACGGTAACGGAGCTGTCGCTCTCTTCTGCCTCCATAGCAGACAGTTCATTATGTGTCCCCTTAGATACTGTTATATTCGAACCGTCCGTCTTGGCTGCAACTGACGTCCATTTTACACTTCCGTCATTCCAGTATGCGATCGGCTTAGTCTGTGACGGCACTTCACTTCCGTTCTGAGTGATGCAGAGCGTCTCCCCCTTTTTCATCTCTCCCCTCGCATGCGGAACGCCGAACGTTACGCATCCTCCTTTGACCCTTGAATCGAGCCATTTCATTTTAATATCTTCCAATTTGCAAAACTCCCTTCATATTTATTTTTATAGATTGCAAAACACATTGTTTCTCAATTATCTATATAGATACTAATCAAACGCTTTTCCACATTCCGGGCAGAATTTCGGAGTCTCTCCCGGTTGCGGCTCCCAACCGCAGCCCGAGCATTTTACCGGTCTCTTTTTGCCGCATTCCGAACAGAATTTGCCCGTATTCCTTGTGCCGCAGGAGCAGACCCATTCACCGCTTTGCCTCGGTGCGCCGCACTCTGAGCAAAACTTTCCGCTGTTTTTGGCACCGCACGAGCAGATCCATTCACCGCTCGTTTTAGCAGCATTACCGCCTCTGTTCTGCTCTGACGCCATCTTGAAGAGATCTCCGGCATTTACTCCGCCGGCCGATGAAGCTGCCGAATAACCCATAAATCCGGTCATTGCTCCGGCGCTGTTTTTCGCCGCGCTCTGCATTGCCTCTGCCTGCGCGCCGACCATATGCGCAGCAGCCATAGACGGATCGCGGAATGCCGCGTTTCTCTGAAGCTCCTTTATCATCTCCTCGTCCTCTTCGGACGCCTTGACCGACGAAACTCCTACCGATACGATCTTTATCCCGCGCAGTTCTCCCCATTTCGAAGAAAGCACCGTATTCAAAGCCTCCGCCAACTCAAATGTGTGACCGGGCAAAGCGCTGTATCTTATCCCCATATCAGATATCTTCGCAAACGCAGGCTGCAAAGCCGTCATAAGCTCGGTACGGAGCTGTCCTTCAATCATATCTCGTGTGAACTCATCATCGAAATTACCGCATACGTTAGTATAGAACAGCAGCGGATCCGTTATCCTGTACGAATACTCACCGTGACACCTGATCGAAATATCCATATCAAGCCCGATATTCCTGTCCACGACACGAAACGGCACGGGCGCGGGCGTTCCGTACTTGTTCCCCGCTATCTCTTTGGTATTGAAATAGTACACGCGTTGATCGGCAGCCGCCTCCCCTCCGAACGAAAACCGTTTCCCTATCTCCTCAAACGTTCTTCTCACCGAGTCCCCGAGCTCACCGCAAAAAATGCTCGGCTCGCTCGAATTGTCGTAGACAAACTCGCCCG
>CAJFNT010000001.1 GCA_904395315.1 uncultured Clostridia bacterium | reverse complement strand
TACAGGGATAAAACTACCCTCTATGGGCGCTTTGAGCGAATCAGCAGTCACTATCGCTCTTCCTCCGTTCTCAATAAGCCCGGCTATCTCCAAAACCGACGACACTATCGTTACATCCGATTCAACAACCGTATCGGCATAGACATATATATTCCATGAATTCGCACGCTCCCCGACAGAAAGCTCGACACGCAGCTTTGCAGACTTTTTTATAGCGCAGAGCGGTATACTGATATGATCATCTACTGTTTTCTTCTCAAAGAACAGCTCGCTGCCGTTATATATTTTAAGATCAAACACCGGCTCCGATATCTTTTCACGCCCGAAATCATACAGCCCCAGCTCCGCCTCAAGCGTCTCATCGTTCCTATACACTCGCTTTGCCATGAACAGCGGCACAACATTTCCGCAGAAAGAGCGGAATCCCTCGGGCGATATAAGCCCTTTGCTCTCAAACATAACATCAAGGATCCCCACGGTCGCTGTGCTCTGCCCGGTGTAGTCACAGAGCGACAAAAGCTCGAATCCGCCGAAATCCTTTGTCCTCAGCGCGCATTCAATATCCTCTTTATACAGCTTTACGGCAAGGTCTCCCGATGCCTCTATATAGTCGCGCAGTCTGCCGTATACTCCCTTCTTCGTCATCTGCTCGCGTATCGCGTAAAAATTCACCGGAAGCATATTGCCTGTGTATCTGTCGATTATATCAACGTCGGGATATACGCAGTACTGCCCCACCTCAAACGATATTATCGGCACGGGCACATCATTTACCGCGTCATCATAATTTGTGCATGTGCTTTCCGCAGCCTCGTCCTGCATCGTCTGTATCCTGACCCTGTGTCCGCCCGCCTCATATGCGCAGAGGTAATCCTCGCACGGCAGAACAGGGTGGTCGAAATTCGAGGTGAGCGTGTATATCCTGCGCGGATCATACGCCTTTACCTGCGTGGTTATATCCTCGAGCAGCTCAAAATCGCCCATGTTCTCGTTTCCGTTCGAAAACATTATAAATGACGGATGATTGCCGTATGTCCTTGAGATCTCTATCGCCTCACGCGTAAAATAATCACGGTGTATCGGATCCTCTCCAAGCTCGAGCGCGCACACGTCACGGTTGAGCCACAGTGGCATTTCCACCGAAATATACACCCCAAGCTCGTCCGCCGCGTTGAACGCGTTCTCAGGCGGGCACCACGCATGGAAACGAACATGGTTGAGCCCATAGCTCTTTATTATGTTAAAATTCCTGATCCACGTCTCCTTATCCACAGGCGGATATCCTGTTATCGGATATATGGCACAGTCGATAGTTCCGCGCAGAGAGATCTGCCTTCCGTTCAAAAGCAGCTTCTTATTCTCACTCTTTATCTCTCTCATCCCGAAGCGCACACTCTTTTCATCAACGGTGCCGCAGCACTCATATCTGACATTCAAGGTATACAGCGCCGGATCGAACTCATCCCAGCAGCGTATATCCTCCATCTCATAAAAAAGATGCTCCGTCTGCCTTGAATTGAAAAGCTCCTTTTCATATGACTTTACACCGAGCATATTTCCGTCCGGATCGGTGATGGACAGCTCAAGCCTCGCATGTCTTCTCTCAAACGGCGAATGGACATCGCTTATCTCGGTAAGCCGCACCCTTATGCCGTTATCAGCCGGATATACCTGTATGTTTTCGACACGGAAACGTTCCTCACGGCGCAGCTCTATCCTGCCTATCACTCCGTTCCAATATCCCTGCGTGTCAACACTGTATCCGCTCGCCATCGTGTCTATATTGAGAAGATTCCTGTTGTCTATACGCAGTGTGAAAACATGTCTTCCCGCGGTCAGCTTATCGGTAAGATCATACACATGCGGCGCGGACAGCTCTGTTATCTGCCTGCCGATCTTTTCTCCGTCTATCCACAGATCAGACGCTATGTTCACTCGTTCAAGGAACAGCTTTGCCGCGCCGGTGAAATTCTCCGGGATCTCCACATCACGCTGCAGCCAGAGCGGACCGATATACTCGTAACGCTCTCTCGGAGCGCGCACTGTGTCCTTGTTGAGTTCGCCGCAGTATTCTCGCTTTACACCGACCTTATTCTCACATGCCGAGCCGGGAAGCATGAACCCATCGTCACTGAAGGTATCGCAGGCATAACCTGCCGCGATACCCTCATCCTTTTCATCGGTCCTGTACCTCCAGCTTCCGCTGAGATCTATCACATTCATTCGTTCACCCTCTTCATAACGTCAAGTAGCACCGCATGACACTTGTCAAGCGCCAGTCCCTTTTCGGCATAAGCACGCGCGCCCTCCTTGTCTCCCCTTCCGAGACAGCCGAGAGCACCCATCGAGCAGCAGTGCACCTTGTTCTTTTTATCAAGATCAGCCTCAAATATAAGGAAATCAGGCAGTGATACAGCAAAATAATCTATCTTTATCTCATCGTCCATATGCTCGTTCGCATAGTCTATGAACATCCCGAAACGTCTGTCCGCCTCAGCGCTGTCACCCAATTCTCCTATAGCCTCAGCCGCGTAATACATCATCTCCGGCGGTTGGTCGTTATAGTACATGGCTGACGCCAATACAAATTCACCTCTTGCGGCAAGCTTGTAAGCTTCTTCCGACTTTGTCTTGTCGCTGTAAAGTCCGCCAAGCATATAATATATATCGTTATCAAGATTTCCTATCAGCTTGCCCTCGCCAAGGTTATACGGGTATACGAGAGCCTTCTCCAGCAGCTCGATCGCCTTATCACTGTCAGACTCCGCCTTCGCCATGTTTATAAGCGACTTCCTGTACTGTGCAGGGATCTTTCCTTCTCCGCCTTCCCACGGATGGAAGTTATGGCTCATTATCCTTGAATACGCATTCTCGTATTCACCGTTAAGGTTCAGAAGCGTTATGTACTCGGTATACAGATCATCTCTCTTTTCGAGCAGCTCCTGATGAGCATTCATATTTTTCAGTCTCTCATCATATCCGAAATTCATCATCTTATAGAGCTGATCCAGCTCGAAGAATACTCTCGCATCGGATGTATCCATAGAGAACGCCTTCTCCATAGCATCTTTCGCCCTTTCGGGATCGTTCATCTTATTGTAATAAGCAAGTGAAAGATTTCTGTATACCGTTGGCAGTTCTATCTTATCTTTGCAGCTCTCCCAAAGCGATACCGAGCTTTCCCAGCTGCCCTTATCATAGAACAGGTTGCCGAGGTAATATGCAGCATATGCGCCGCCGTCATTTACAGCCTTTTCAAGCACC